>JBAXLV010000146.1:0-6253 GCA_037134635.1 Alcaligenaceae bacterium | reverse complement strand
TTTGTCACAACCAAGCTTGCGTAAGGCAATAGGACAGGCGCTTGAAACGGCTGAACTTAACGACACGCTCGATGCGGCTCTGGTTAAAAAGCTTGGGTTGCAAAGTTTTAGCGAGGCGATTCGTACCCTGCATGCACCCACGCCCGATATGGATGCTCACGCCTTGATCGAGCACTCGCATCCCGCGTGGGTACGCATTAAATTTGATGAGTTACTGGCACAACAGCTGTCTTTGGCGGCCGCTCGCGATGCGCGGCGTAACCTGCGAGCGCGTGCGCTTGTGGCCAGTACAAATCCAGAAAGCCTCTGTGAACGTCTGCTTAAAGCACTGCCGTTTAGTCTGACTTCGGCGCAGCAGCGCGTGGTGACTGAGATTCGTGCAGACTTGCAGCGCGAGTTTCCGATGTATCGTTTGCTGCAGGGCGATGTTGGTAGTGGCAAAACGGTTGTGGCGGCGCTCGCTGCGCTGCAAGCGATAGACGCCGGTGTTCAAGTCGCGTTGATGGCACCGACCGAGATTTTGGCTGAACAACATTATCAGAAATTAAAAACTTGGCTCGAGCCACTAGAAGTAGAGTTGTGTTGGCTGACAGGTAGCATCACGCCAAAGGCGCGCAAAGTAGCCAATGAAGCAATCGCGAGTGGTCGCGCGCGGTTAGTGGTTGGCACGCAGGCTCTGATCCAGGATACGGTTGATTTTTTTGATTTGGGATTGGTGATTGTCGATGAGCAGCACCGCTTTGGCGTGGCGCAGCGCTTATCCTTATCACGCAAAGGCGAAGAGACTGGTGGCTCAGTTGTCTCTGCTGGGGCGACCGAGTTCATTCCTCATCAGCTGACGATGAGTGCCACACCAATCCCTCGCACGTTGGCAATGACGTTTTACGCAGATCTTGAAGTGTCGTCGATTGACGTCTTGCCGCCGGGGCGCACCCCTGTTTTGACCAAGTTGATTTCAAATGTACGTCGAGACGAGGTGATTGCTCATGTCGCGCAGGCTTGCGCAGTTGGTCACCAGGTGTACTGGGTATGCCCTTTGGTGCAAGAAAGTGAGACCCTTGATCTGCAAACGGCAGTCGATACGCATCTGGCGTTGACCGAAGCACTACCCGATTTTAAAGTGGGCTTGGTGCATGGGCAGTTACATACGGCAGAAAAAGCTGCAGTGATGCAGGCGTTTCGTGACGCATCGATCGATGTGTTAGTCGCCACGACCGTTATTGAGGTCGGGGTCGATGTTCCCAACGCATCACTGATGGTGATTGAACACGCTGAGCGCTTTGGTTTGGCTCAGCTGCATCAGTTGCGCGGCCGAGTCGGGCGAGGCGTCACAAAATCTGTTTGTGTGTTGTTATATCAAACCCCTTTATCGCTGCTCGCACGGCAGCGTTTGCGTGCGATGTACGAAACACAAGATGGCTTTGAAATCGCGCAGCGCGATCTGGATTTGCGCGGCCCGGGTGAACTGTTAGGCTCAAAACAATCGGGTGTCACGCTGTTGAAGTTTGCAGATTTAGCGACCGATCATTCTCTGGTTGCGATGGCGCGTGATGTTGCCACTGAGCTTAGAAAGAGTGCTCCTGCAGTTGTCGAGCGTCATTTGACGCGTTGGCTGCGTGGACGCGAAGATTTTTTACGTAGTTAGTAACTGACAGGCTAAATAAGATGACTCTGACTGAACTTAAATATATCGTGGCCGTTGCACGTGAGCGCCACTTTGGTCGTGCTGCTGAAGCCTGCTTTGTCAGTCAACCGACATTGTCGGTTGCGATTCGTAAACTCGAAGAAGAGCTAGGTGTGACGATTTTTGAGCGTGGCGGATCTGAGGTTGGCGTCACGAGTATTGGGCAAATACTGGTCTCGCAGGCGCAAAAAGTTCTTGAAGAAAGTGCGAATCTGAAAGAATTGGCTCGCCATGGAAATGACCCCCTCGCGGGGCCATTGCGGGTAGGCGTAATTCATACGATTGGCCCCTATCTGCTGCCTAAACTTGTGCCCCAGCAAATTGCCTGCACGCCTCAAATGCCTTTAATTTTGCAAGAAAACTTCACGGTTAAATTGATTGAGTTACTCAGACAAGGTGAAATCGATTGTGCAATTATGGCGTTACCCTTGCCCGATGCAGGTTTGGTCACGCGTGCGCTATACGATGAGCCCTTTGTGGTGGTGATCCCCGCGAGTCATCCCTGGGCGGATCGAAAATCCATTTCAGCTGAGGATCTGAAGCTGCAGAATATGTTGTTGTTGGGTAGCGGTCACTGTTTTCGTGATCAGGTGCTAGAGGTCTGTCCAGAGTTGTCGCGTTTTGCCGCTGCGAGCGAAGGGATTCAACGAACGTTTGAGGGGTCTTCGCTTGAAACCATTAGGCATATGGTTGCAGCCGGGGTTGGTATTACGGTTATGCCCGCGACTTCGGTACCTGAATCTGAGCGCAACAACAAATTGTTGCGCTATATCAAATTTGAACACCCCGTTCCCGATCGACGCGTGGTACTTGCCTGGCGCAAAAGTTTTCCGCGCATGGTGGCAATCGAAACGTTGGCGCAAGCAGTTTTTTCGTCTGGCCTGACCGACGTGACGATGCTTGAGCCCCTTTCGCCTGGCGTGAATTAAGCCTATGCAACGTCTAATTCTCTATGGGCGCTTAATTCGTATCGATAAGCCGATTGGTATTTTGTTGCTTCTTTGGCCAACGCTTTGGGCACTTTTTGTGTCTGCGCAAGGATGGCCTAGCGTCAAACTTTTATTCATCTTTGTCTTGGGTACGGTCTTGATGCGCTCGGCTGGATGTGCAATGAATGATTTTTTTGATCGCGATGTTGATCTTCATGTTCAACGTACACAACATCGCGTACTGACTGCTGGATTGATAAAACCCAAGGAAGCCTTATGGGTCGCTACGATTTTGGGATTATTAAGCTTAGGGCTGGTTTGGTCGTTGAATCGACTCACCCTGCAGCTTGCGGTCGTGGCGGCCGTGCTGGCCGTCACTTACCCGCTGTTTAAACGTTTTTTTGCGATTCCCCAGGCGTATCTTGGCATTGCTTTTGGATTCGGAATTCCAATGGGTTTTGCAGCGACGAGTGGTGCTGTACCCTTGGTTGCCTGGATCTTGCTCTTGGCAAACGTTTTTTGGGCGATCGCTTACGACACTGAATACGCGATGGTTGACCGAGAAGATGACCGCCGCCTTAATCTAAAAACATCAGCCCTTACTTTTGGTCGGTACGATGTACTCTGTGTGGCTTTCTGTTATCTGGTGACTTTTTTGTTATTAGGCCTCGTGGGTTACTTGTTGAACTACGGCAGACCTTACGCTTTAGGGCTTCTAGTGGGTGCGAGTTTGGGTGCGATTCATGTCTATTGGATTAGAAATCGTGATCGTGACGCGTGTTTTCGCGCTTTTTTGCATAATACGTGGATCGGTTTTGCGGTATTCGCAGGCATTTTTTTAGAGACAATCATTTTTTCTTGAATTTTTAGGCCTTCTTATGAATCAATTCCCTTCAGTAGCCTTTATTGGCGGCGGCAATATGGCGAATGCTCTGGTTTCAGGGTTGTTCAGTCGGGGCTGTCCGCCAACAACGGTGCATGTTGTTGAGGTGGCTGAGGCCTTGCAGCAGCAATGGCAGGCTCGCGGAGTGAGCGTTTCTGCGGCGCCCGATCAAACACTGTCAAGGCAGTCGGTCTGGATCTTTGCGGTTAAGCCTCAGCAGATGCGCGAAGTCGTGTTGCAGTGCAAGCCTTGGCTTAAGTCCGATACTTTAGTAATCAGTATCGCAGCTGGGATATCAATCGGTTCTCTGAAAGCCTGGCTCGGGTTACCCGAGGCTCCGTTTGAACGTATCGTGCGTTGTATGCCCAATACGCCAGCCTTGGTCGGCGCCGGTGTGACGGGCATGGCCGCACCGGCAAGTCTTCCTGCAGCGGATCGCGAGACCGCTGCCAATTTGCTGAGGGCAGTCGGTCAAGTGGTATGGGTGGATCATGATCAAGCAATTGATGCGGTGACAGCGTTATCGGGCAGCGGCCCGGCCTATGTGTTTTTATTTTTAGAGTCCCTGATCGCTGGAGCACTCGCCTTGGGTTTGACAGACGCGCAAGCGCGCACGCTGGCGCTTGCTACCTTGTCTGGTTCGACAAAGTTGGCAGCTGAGTCAATCGAGTCACCTGCAATCTTGCGCGAACGGGTTACATCGAAGGGTGGCACCACGGCTGCAGCACTAGAAGTCTTTCAGCAGCAACAGTTTTCAAAAATTGTGATGCAGGCTATGGCAGCTGCAGATCAACGGGCCGCAGAACTTTCTAAAGAGTTTGGTCGCTAGTTTCTGTTAATTATTGACAATAACTATATTTTTATAAGAGTAATTTGATGAAAAAAATTCTAATCTCAGTGGTCGGCTTAGTCGTGCTTTCAGTCACACTTTGGCTAGGTGCGAGCATTTATATCGGACGTTCTGCCTCAACCATTATTTCAAAAATTAGCGCTAAAGCGGGGCAAGAGGCGGCAATCCGTATGGCCGAAGTCAACCACAAACAAGGTCTGTTGTCGTCAAGTGGTCAATTTGAAATTCGTTTCAATGACCTGGGGGTCGATCAAAAAAGTGGCAAGCAATTGTTTGCGCTTCAAATGAATTACACCATTGATCATTTGTTATTACCCTCGTCTTCGATGCGGTTTAACTGGACCGTTAAACCAGTCGGACAATCGGGTACCGAGTTCAATCGAATGTTTGGGTCTGAGATTAAATTGACTGGGCAGGGTAAGCTTGGCTATGGCGGAAAGGCCTTGTCCACCTTGAAGCTACCAGAGCTCGCCATGAAGCAGGGTAAAGACCTCTTTCACTTATCACCTTCCAGCGGCAATATTGCGTGGGGAGAGAAAACGGTCGCGCTGGATTGGAAAACAGATCGGATCAGCTCGCGTGGCGATGATCATGCTCTGGATATACAAGGTTTGAATTTTACAAGTGACATTCAAAATCGCGCCCGAGGCATTGGCACGATGCAGTTTTCGATTGGCAAGGTCAGTACCAAAGAGGCCACGGCAGAAGCGCTCGCTGTGCAAGCATCTGTTTCTGAGCGCAACGGTCAGCTTGAACTACAAGTGATTCCAAAAATGGCAAGCTTGAACGTCGCCGGCCAAAAGCTTACGGACTTATTATTAGAATTTGCCGTAAAAGGTTTGGATATTGCCAGTGCGGATACGCTGTCTGCGATCAGTACAGACTCGAATGATTTCCGTAATCTGACAGCCGATGAGCAAAGTCGCGCAAGTGTAGCGCTACAAAATTTAGTCGCTAAAGGTTTTTCAATTGGCTTGCCGCAAATTTCTGCAAAAATGGGCAGTGGTTCAATTAAGGGAGACCTTTTAATTGAAGTCAGCAAGCCTGCGAATGCACCGAAAGATTCTTTTTCAATTGCTCAGTCTGTTCGTGCAAATGGCAAACTCGAAGCCCAGGGACGCATCATTGACAATACTCAAAAACGGCTTGCGCTGATGCTGGGTATAGCAACTGAGACCAAAGAAGGGTTGCGAGCTAATTTTCAATTTGCCAATGGTTCGATACGCGCTAACGGTAAAACCTATGATGTGCGAGACAATATGGCTTATGTCGATGGGCTCATCAATTCCGCTTTATATCCAAAGTAAACGTGCTTACGTGCTGACGCATGACGCGAGTCTTGTGTCGCACGCACGTATTTAAAAAAAGAGGGCTGGTATGCGCGTTTTTTTTGCCGCAATTGGTACTGAGACAAATACTTTTTCACCCTTGCCAACAAGTCTGGCCTCGTTTAAAGATCGCGACTATTACCCCGCTGGCACTCACCCGGGCAAGCCTACATTTTTAAGTGCTCCGCTGCATATACTCAGAGAACGCTGCGCTGAGCGAGGTTGGGAACTTTCTGAGGGCATGATCGCGGCGGCCCAACCAAGTGGTATTACGACTCGCGAAGCCTATGAGACCTTGCGCGATGAATTGTTGGCGGATCTTACTCAGGCGATGCCCGTTGAAATGGTTGTGTTGGGCATGCACGGTGCAATGGTCGCGGATGGCTATGACGACTGCGAGGGCGACGTACTCGAGCGCGTGCGTGCGATCGTCGGGCCAAAGATTGTGGTGGGTGCTGAACTCGATTTACATGCGCATTTGAGTCCGCTGATGGTCGCTCAGGCGAATGTTTTGGTGTTGTACAAAGAGTATCCTCATACTGATATTTTGGCGCGGGCTGAAGAATTGGTGGATCTGTG
>JBAXLV010000145.1:0-6299 GCA_037134635.1 Alcaligenaceae bacterium | reverse complement strand
TGCAAAGCAACTGAGTCTAGAAAATCGACCATTTTACGATTGAGTGTTGACCACAACTCGTGCGTCATGCAGATGCCAGGCTTGCCATCTGTACCGGTCGTACAGTCTGTTTTGCCACCACAGCTTGTCGCGTCGATAGGCTCGTCAACTGCAAAAATGATGTCAGCCACAGTAATCGTTCGGGCTAAACGCGCTAAGGTGTACCCACCGCCGGGCCCCCGAACACTTTCGACCAACTCGTGGCGACGAAGTTTGCCAAAGAGTTGCTCAAGATAAGAGAGAGAGATATTTTGCCGCTGACTGATCGCCGATAAGGTAACAGGCCCGCTTTGCTGACGCAGAGCTAGATCAATCATGGCCGTAACTGCAAAACGCCCTTTGGTGGTGAGTCGCATGACAGAGTCCTTTTAATAAAGCGATGACACAGTGCAATCGCTTACCCGACTAAACAACTCAAGTATACACAATGCCCGAGTAATTTGCTAGGGTATAGCCCTAAAGACCCTATGGTTGTCAGCACAAAGCCTAAAAAAAAACCGCGCTTCGCACGGTTTTTTTACAAAGTGACTCAAACCGCAGGCAATGTTAAGCCGCTTGGTATTGGGTCGCGCGCTTTCGTACAAGTTCAAGCACACCCTGGCAAGAATCTTCAAGATAATCCAGGACCTTACCAAAGCCTTCTGGGCCACCGTAATACGGATCTGGCACAGTTGCTTCTTCAAACTCATTCGCAAAACGCATCAACAGCATAAGTTTATGCTGATGCAGTTTGGGACACTGTTGCTGCAGGGCAGAAAGGTTTTCCCAATCCATCGCTAGAATCAAGTCGTATTCACGAAAATCTTCAGGAGTCACCTGACGAGCGATATGCTCAGTAATTTCGTAGCCACGTTTGCGTGCTGCCGCAAGCGCGCGGGCATCAGCGCCTTCACCGAGGTGAAAGTTGTGGGTGCCGGCAGAATCAATTCCGACGACCTCAGCGAGGCCAGCTTCTTTGATCAAATGGCGAAAAACGCCTTCAGCACTGGGTGAGCGGCAAATGTTACCCGTGCATACGAAAAGAACTTTTGTCATCATGGTGCATATTGTGCGGGAAAACCCCTAAGTTGTCTAGATATTTTTTATAAAGTTGTTTCAAAAATATGTATTTAGTTTTTTTATTTTATATATTTATATATCAACTACTTACAACAATATCTTCATGTGATTATATATCCACATTGTGAAAATACAGTGAATTAGTTGAAATTTTCTGTAAAAAGTTCCAATTTTTTATCTAGCCGATGCACCGACACTAAGCCTGCCAAGGGTATTTACGCACCAGAAAGCAGCACGCGCTCTTTCAACACACGTAAAGCATCACGAGCCGCCGCCGCCTGCTCAAACTCGAGGTTGCGAGCGTGATCCAGCATCAGCTTTTCAAGGCGTTTAAACTCTTTTGCCAGGGCCTTTTCATCGGTCAGCAGCGCATAAGAAGACAAATCCTCCGGTTGATCTCTGAAGGCTGGCGCCACGATGCCGTCGATGAGTTCGCGCACGGCCTTGCGCACGCTACGAGCCTCAATCCCATGCTCAAGATTAAAAGCCACCTGCTTGGTTCGGCGTCTCTCGGTTTCACCCATCGCGCGTTTCATCGAGTCAGTCATGCGATCCGCATACAAAATCGCACGTCCATTTAAATTTCGCGCCGCACGCCCAATGGTTTGAATCAAACTGCGATCCGAGCGCAAGAACCCTTCTTTATCAGCATCCAGAATCGCGACCAGCGAAACCTCTGGGATGTCTAAACCTTCGCGCAATAGATTAATTCCGACCAACACATCAAACGTACCCAGACGCAAGTCACGAATAATTTCAACGCGTTCGACCGTATCAATATCCGAGTGCAAATAACGAACACGCTGTCCGTGTTCGGTTAAGTAATCGGTCAGATCTTCAGCCATACGTTTGGTCAACGTGGTCACGAGCACGCGCTCTTGCACTGCCGTGCGCAATTTAATTTCGCCCAGCAGGTCGTCGACTTGTGTGCGTGCCGGACGCACTTCGACGATCGGATCAACGAGCCCCGTTGGACGCACAACCTGCTCAACCACGTGATCAGAATGCGCCTGCTCGTAATTACCTGGCGTCGCAGAAACGAAGACACATTGACGCATACGTGCTTCAAATTCTTCTAATTTGAGCGGACGATTATCCATCGCCGAGGGCAACCGAAAACCATAATTCACGAGGGTTTCTTTACGCGCACGATCTCCGCGATACATACCACCAAGCGGCCCAATCGTGACGTGGCTTTCATCAATGAACATAAGCGCATCACGCGGCAGGTAATCAATCATCGTCGGCGGTGGATCGCCAGGTGCAGCGCCCGACAAATGACGCGAATAATTTTCGATTCCTTTACAAAAGCCGAGTTCAGCCAGCATTTCAAGATCGAACCGAGTACGCTGTTCGATGCGTTGCGCCTCGACAAGATGACCAGAATCTACAAATTGTTTAACGCGTTCGCGCAGCTCTTGCTTGATAGTTTCAATTGCTCGCAAGACCGTATCGCGGGGGGTGACATAATGCGAACCGGGGTAAACGGTAAAGCGCGGTACTTTTTGCCGCACCTTGCCCGTCAAAGGATCGAATAATTCTAGACTTTCAACTTCGTCATCAAAGAGTGTCAAGCGCACCGCAAGCTCAGCACTTTCTGCCGGAAAAATATCAATCGTTTCACCACGTGCGCGAAACGTACCACGCGTAAACTCAACATCGTTACGCTCGTATTGCATGGCGACTAAGCGCTCAAGAATTTCGCGACGGGCAATGCGATCGCCCGCTCTCAAAATCAACACCATGGCGTGGTAATCAGCAGGGTTACCGATACCGTAGATACACGAAACGGTACCCACAATAATGGTGTCGCGCCGCTCGAGCAAACTTTTGGTGGCCGACAATCTCATCTGCTCAATGTGCTCGTTAATCGATGAATCTTTTTCGATAAAGAGATCACGCGTTGGCACGTAGGCCTCGGGCTGGTAGTAATCGTAATACGACACAAAATACTCAACCGCATTTTTTGGAAAAAATTCACGCATCTCGGCATAGAGCTGCGCTGCCAACGTTTTGTTGGGGGCCAGAACGATCGCGGGTCTACCCAGACGTGCAATCATATTGGCCATGGTGAAGGTTTTGCCTGAGCCAGTAACACCTAATAAGGTTTGTGTCATTAAGCCATCGCGCACGCCCTGCTCAAGCAAATCAATCGCACGGGGCTGATCCCCACCTGGGGGATAGGGCTGGTACAGATGGAAAGGACTATCGGGGTAATCGATAAACCGAGGCTTTTCAAGTCCAGTCGAAATAGTCGCGTCATAAACGGTATCTACCGGCTCGGGGACGTAGGGTGCGACGACGTCTAACGGCACACTCTTGAGCAAGGGCTCTTCGGTCGAATTTTCGATCATAGATGCCTCAATTTCTAAACCCTCTGACGGTGTGTTTAGATCACTCTTTAACGGCGACTGCATCGTACTTTGCTTGCTCTTACGGGTGGCCATGCTAGACTTATTCGGGAAAGCCCTCGGTCTGAGGACAACCTGTCATTATGTTCCCTGAAAATGCGTACGTCTACCCCAACTTCGTTTCAATCACCTCTTACTTGCTAAAACTCAAATGAGCACCCTCTTTCAAGCTGTTGAACTAGCCCCCCGCGACCCAATCTTGGGTTTGAACGAACAATTTAATGCTGATACGCGTGCGACCAAGGTCAATCTGGGTGTTGGCGTCTACTACGACGACAACGGCAAAATTCCCCTGCTTAAGGCTGTGCACACTGCTGAAGTCGCACGTGTCGAAGCCGCTGCGGCACGCGGCTATCTGCCAATTGAAGGGATCGCAGGCTACAACAAAGGCGCACAAGAACTGGTGCTTGGTAAACAATCATCGCTGATTGCTGCCGGGCGTGTCTTAACGATGCAAGCCCTCGGAGGCACGGGTGCACTCAAAATCGGTGCAGACTTTATCAAGCAACTCGCGCCCAACGCCAAGGTGGCCATTAGCGATCCAAGCTGGGAAAACCATCGTGCCTTGTTTGAACGGGCCGGTTTTGAGGTCGTCACCTATCCCTATTACGACGCCGCTACACATGGCTTGAATTTTGATGGCATGCTCGCCGCCTTGAAAGCCCTGCCCCCAAAAAGCGTGGCCGTCTTGCATGCCTGCTGCCACAACCCCACCGGCGTTGATCTGAGCAACGCACAATGGGAGGCCGTCGCACAAGTCATCAAAGCGGGCGATCTGATTCCATTTTTAGACATTGCCTATCAAGGGTTTGGCGATGGGCTCGAACAAGATGCCGCCGCTGTGCGTATCTTCGCTGATCTAGACATGACCATGTTCATCAGCTCGTCCTTTTCAAAATCATTTTCGCTCTATGGCGAGCGCGTCGGTGCGCTTACCATCGTGACTGGCAGTCAAGACGAGTCCAATCGCGTGCTCAGTCAGGTCAAACGCGTCATTCGAACCAACTATTCAAATCCACCCACACACGGTGGAACCATCGTTTCAACGGTTCTGAACACGCCAGAACTGTTCGCTTTATGGGATCAAGAGCTCGCCGGAATGCGCGACAGGATTCGTTTGATGCGGCGTCAAATTGTCGAGAAACTCGCCCAATATGGTGCCAAACAAGACTTCAGTTTTGTCATGAAACAGCGCGGCATGTTCTCGTTCTCGGGCATGACGGCTCAGCAAGTTGAGCGTTTACGCACTGAGCATGGTATTTACGCTGTGAGCAGTGGTCGAATTTGCGTCGCCGCACTGAACAGCAAAAATATCGACGTCGTGGCGAAGGCGATGGCTGACGTCATGAAAAACGCCTAAATCTGCCGCCCTTTTGTGCTGCTTTAGGGGTGTCAAACTACCTCAGCGGCCCTGATCATAAAACAGCTCGCTTTGGCGAGCTGTTTTTTTATACAGATAAATTTGCACATTTCAGGTAAATCGTGCAAAATAACCCCTGTATATAAAAACAGCTCGGCTAACCCTCATCCAAAGGATGCCTTTCATGACGCTCAAACTGACTGATCGCCAGCAACAAATTCTTGATCTCATTCGTCAAGCAATTGTGAACACCGGCTTTCCGCCCACTCGCGCTGAACTCGCGACCGTCTTGGGATTCAAGTCGGCCAACGCGGCTGAAGACCACCTCCGAGCTTTAGCGCGCAAAGGCGTCATCGAACTCACCGCAGGTGCTTCAAGGGGCATTCGCTTAACTGAGCTCGCCAATGAAGCGCAGGGCTACGCTGATGATTCAGAAATGCCACCTGATCAGCCTCGCCTCAACGCACTGCCCGGGGCAGGCTTTTTACTACTGCCTCTAATCGGGCGAGTCGCGGCAGGCCATCCCATTCTTGCCACCGAAAACATCGAAAAAGAAATAAATGTTGATCCGGATATGTTTACTCAACGCCCTGACTATCTGCTCAAAGTCAAAGGGCTCAGCATGCGTGATGCGGGCATCTTAGACGGTGATTTGCTAGCAATTAAAAAAACCGGCGATGCACGCAATGGCCAAATCGTGGTTGCCCGCATTGATGATGAGGTCACCGTTAAACGTCTAAGCAAATCTGGGGGACGCATCGAGCTCCTTCCCGAAAATCCAGACTTCCAGCCAATTGTGATTCAACCCGGTCAAGACTTCTCACTCGAAGGCATCGCACTGGGTTTAATACGAAATACACCCCTGCATTAAAAATAACCCTAACCCTCACGCCACTTTTCAAGTTCACGACGATCGCGTTTAGTTGGGCGCGCCTTAATCGCCTGTGAGGGCTCAGTAAAATACTTGCGCCGCTCTGCCGCAGTCTGCCTTGCCAGCATACTCTCTGGTGTTTCTTCAAATAGCAATCGGGCCAACGGTGCTGAACGGCGCGTCTCTGTGACGAAACGAATAAACAGTTCAAAACGTTCTTGCTCACGCTGGATCAACAAACGATCTCCCGCTTTGACGACTCGAGCAGGTTTTACGCGTTCACCCTCAAGATGAACGCGCCCAGCTTCGATTGCGACGACTGCCTGGGCGCGCGACTTAAAAAACCGTGCGGCCCATAACCACTTGTCGATACGTACCGCACTGAGATTTTCTAGCATGATGTGATCTCAAAAAAAAGGCGTCTTTATAAAGACGCCTTTTTTAACTCAGCCATGAACGTACAAAAGATTAATGCTTAATGACTGGGTCAACGCTCGTGCCAGCCTCAGTCACTTTAGCAACAACCGGCTCGGCAGCAGGCGCCTCGGCGTCAGCGGCC
>JBAXLV010000144.1:0-6312 GCA_037134635.1 Alcaligenaceae bacterium | reverse complement strand
TATGTTAGTTTAGGATTGCGTTTGGGGCTAGCCTTTGAGTGGCCGGCGTAGCTGGTTGGTGTTGCGGAGCCGGCCATTGCAGAGCCTCAGGTGCCGGCGGTCGATATCGAAGCGATGAGTGTGGCCTGATGGTGTTGTAGTGCTTGCGCCATGTTTCAATAACAATCTTAGCCTCCTTCAATGTGTAGAAGATCTCGCCGTTTAGAAGTTCGTCGCGCAGCTTCGAGTTGAAGCTCTCGCAGTATCCGTTCTCCCACGGGCTACCCGGCATGATGTAAGCAGTCTTCGATCCGACAGCTGCAAGCCAATCGCGTAGCGCTTGTGCGATGAACTCTGGTCCATTGTCGGAGCGAACATGTGTCGGGATGCCTCGTAGGATGAAGAGATCGGAGAGAACGTCGATGACGTCAGTGGATTTCAACTTACGGTTGATCCGGATCGCCAAGCATTCCCGTGTGAACTCGTCGATCACATTCAGCATCCGGTACTTTCTTCCATCATGCGTCCGGTCTTCAACGAAGTCATATGACCAGACATGGTTTGGATACCCAGGGCGCAATCGGATGCAAGATCCAATCAGAGGGCTTCGCATTTTCAAGGTGTTGATTTAACGCCAACCGATGTTCGCGACGATATTGCGCCGCACACGACCATTCGAACAAGAGAGGTTCGCACTGAATTTTTAATAATTTCCACCCCGACGGGTCAAACGGCACGCGACGCCAATCCGCGATCACCCGCATCAAATCCGAAAACCCATGTACCGGGTGTTGCAACGCATAGCGATTCATGACCTCAAGCCATCGCTGGTTGGGGTGATCGTGGGCTACCGTCGTATCAACGACAGGCGTCTCAGGTGTCCAGTACACCCAAGCTCCTGCCAAGGCGACGACCAGTAGCGTGCCCCATCCCACACGCGCGTTGAGCCGAGAGACCCGATTGACAAGCAAACGTGCTTGTTCAGGGCATCTTTCATTGAGCCATTCAGGCAATGCCGTTGCACTTGCCGTACACACCTGATGCACCTGAAGGTTTGGAAACCGCAAACGAATTTGGCTCAGCGCCTCTTGCGCCTCGTGCAGGTTTTCGAACCATTGATCTGTTTGAGACAGAATTGAGCCTGAGTGGGCCGCCACCATCCAGCATCGTCCATCTTCAAAAACCACAAGACTGGCAACGGCTGCGACAGGAAACGTTGAAGCAAATAGCGCTGCCGCCGAATAGGTCGCCTCAGACGGCGGGAGCTGGTGTTTATCGAGCCGCACGCACCCAACCGTTGAGGCGGGCGCGCCTACCACCATATAGTGCGATGCGCGTAATAACCGCGCCCGCTTGCGCGCCAACTTCATTGCCTGGCTGCCGATGACCGCGCTCCAGTGCATACCAAAGATCACGGATTGACCTGATCCGTTGCGCATCACAATTGTTTGGGCGTACACCCGGGTACGTTCAGGGCGCACGTTAAAATCCCTCTTCTACCTGAGCAGTGATGACCATCAGCGTGATCATCCGACTTTGCTTCGTACGATCGCGACCACCCAAGCCAATTGGCGCATCGGCCGTCAGGCGCAGCCGCTCTACTTCACCTTGTTTTTGCTCGAAGCCCGAGACCAGCATCGGTTGCCCTGGCCTGAGTGCAACTTGTTGCACGGTTCCATGACCATCAATCGTAATTTGCTGAATTTGCATACGACCGCTTTGCTCGCCAACCGTCACCGTTTTAAGCGGCTGCGCAACCGTATTGTCATACGCCACCGACAAAAGGATTTGCCCATCTTCTTGTGCATCGGGCACGAGGGTTAAAAATGATCCGACGGTTTCTTCTTTTTGACTGACCGACATCGAAGGCTGGACATTTGAAATGACCGAAGACCCTGAGGAGGCGAGCGAAGACGTTTTGATTTGATCGATATACGAAAAGGTGGTTCGAAGGGCGTGCGTCACGGGACGCTTGTTTAGGGTGAGTACGGGCAGTGAAATATGACGTACGACGGTTCCGTATTTCGCTAAGGCAGTTAATAGTAATTTCGAGTACTGGGTCGAACTTGGCGAGGTACCTAATGCTGCCCGCGCAGCTTCGACACCTGCGCCGGCGACCGAAGAGGTTAGGGTCGCAGCAACAGCATTGCTTGAAAACAAGATCTCCCAGTCAAGGCCTAACTCAAGATCTTCGTGCGTCAGCAAGGCAATTTCTTCAAAAATCAAACGCACACGTCGCGTCAGCGTGCGATTTTCACGCTCGATGAAACGCCCGATCATTTGCAACACCTCTGGCGTATCTTTCACCACCACCGAACTCAAAGCACCAGGCTGTGCAACGATGACGCCTGCACGTGTTAAAAAAGGCTCGAGCCGAAGTTTGATCGCTTCAAGCGTATGCTGTTCGGTGCTTTTGAGCGTGGTATGAGACGTACTGTCGAACCCACCAGCCTTGGCCTGACCGCCTCGACCAAGACGTGCGTCTGCTTGGGCCGAAAGCGTCAATGTTCGAACGTCAAAGACCTGTGTTTGCGTTCGATAAAACTCAATCGCACCATTTTCATAGCGCCAGTGAACGCTTAAGCGCTTGGCGAGTTGATCAAGAATTTCGGCAAGCGGCTGAGATCCGCCTTCGAGCAAGACTTGATGGGGCAAGGCTACGACTGGCGTGCTGGCCTCCAGGTTTAAGCGCGACAAAAAACTTTCAGCTGGCAATAAGGCTTCGGGCTTGATACGTACGGGCACACCAGTGGCCAGCGTGATTCGCTCGGATACCACCACAAGATCGCTTTTACCGCCGCGATACAACAGGGTCGTATTGACCTTCGCGCGCAAGGCGGTCGGCAAACGAATGTCGCGCGCGACGGGTATGGCCTTACTCATCAGCCAGGGCTTTTGAACCTGTTGCGCCTTGCGCTTTTCTGCAGGGTTGTTCGTACGCGCCTCAAACGTTTTTTGAGTGTGCTCGACTGAGGTTCGCGCTTGAGCGACCTCGCCTTCGCGTTGAGCCAAGCGTTCATGGAGGGCGCAACCGCTCAACGTGAGGACAGCTAGCTGCAGCAGCAAGGCAACGACAAAGTGTAGCGAGCTCATGCGGAGGCCCCATCACCTAGGGTGCGATCGCAGGGTTCTGCGATCGGCACGATGCGTAACACGTGGTTCGCGTAAAAACACGGTTGCAAAGGCCGATCAGATAGCTCGGTTGAGGCAACCAATGTCTGTACCGAGGTTACGAAATCATCAGAAAAACTGGCTGAGGCAGAGAGTGGGATATCGATGTCGACGGCCCAGTGCTCAGCCTCAAATCTCCAACCGCTGAGACTCGCCCAGCGTGTGAGCGCCTGCCTGAGATGAGCATCGGCCGGGCTGACTGTAAAAATTTTTTGCTGAACGCTCGAAACAACAGGCGCAGGCTGAGCAGACGCGACTATTTGCAGTGAGGGTTCAGTCGCAACTGCGGCACCATTCAGACGTCGCGCGCGGGCCTGCTGCGTCGCCGATTGAAACGACAAGGCGCGCCAGTGACCTTCTACTATCGTGTAAGGCCCCTGACGCACGTAGCTTAAGACCTGCTCGCCCTGTGCACCGGTCGCCGAGATGACCGGCAGTGGTTGACCTGGCAGCCACTGCAACCACGTGCGTGAAGCATCAGAAAAAACCTGAAGCGGCGCCACGCCACGATCACCTGAAAGCTTCCACCCAAAATCGAGTTTGCCCGAAGGGACATGTGCGGTCGCTTGTTGCTCACTTGGCCAAGGACGCGAAACAGAGCCCACGCATCCTGAGAGCATGAACGATGACAGAAATAACCAGCAGCCTTTACCCAAATTCATGATCCATTCACTTGCGCGCATTGAACGAGGCGTGATGTTGGACCTTACGACGCGCGCCCACAATTGTGTGACACACGCATAGACTAAAAAAACGCGCAAAAAAAAGGCCTCACTACGGTGAGGCCTTTTTCTAAATAACGAACGTTATTTTTTTCGTGCGCCTGGGGCGGGTTTGACCAAGGCCGGATCCATCATCAGCGGCCGGGATTCATCTAACGCGACCGTGAGCGCCGCGACAGGTGGAACCTCACCAGATAGCGCTACATCAAACTGCCGGCTTAAAATTGGCTCGACGCTATGATAGTTGCGGGCACGAAAGCCCCGGCTGTTTTTATCGTTGACTTGGCGCATCGAATCAACCAGCAAACGAATGCCTGGCACTTTGTCGTAAAGCGAGGCATCAGCTGCACGAAACGCTGCGTCGGTTAAAGGCAAATAGCCGGTGCGCTGGTGCCAGTTTGCCGCGATCACGGGCTTAGACAAATACGCCAAAAATGCCGAGGTGGCTTTTTCGGATTCTTTTGTGTGTCCCGACACAGCCCAGAGTGCGCCGCCACTCACAAAAGGGGCACCCGCCTTTGGACTGACTTGATCATAAAACGGCAGTGGAGCCATCCCAAACTTCAAACCACGCGCATCAAGCATTTGCCCGAGCGCACCCGAAGTTGTGGTGATCACTGCACATTTGTTTTTAGCAAACATCGAGTCGGCTTCGAGACCATTACTATTTTGCGTCAGCAATTCAGAGCGCTTCCAGCTCACCATAATCGACATGTGACGCATAAACACAGCATCGCCCAGGTTCAACTCTGGCTGCTGTTTGGCCACCTCTAGCCCGTTACCCGGCGTGACAAACAGGGCGTTATTCACAGGCGCCAGATTTTCAAGATGCGTATTGACTTGCTGACTAATCCCAAAAGGACAGTCGTAATAGGCCTTGTCGCGTAATGCGAGCAAATGATTTTGCAGCTCAGGCCAGGTACGCGCGGGCTTAGCGGGATCAAGCCCGGCTTTTGTATAACCATCCAAGTTGTACAGCATCACTGGGATTTCAGCCATGAATGGGAACGCCAGCAAACGACCTTTTGGATCACGCATATAGCCGGTTGTTTGGGGCAAAAACCAATTTAAATCTGCAATCGGATGGCGCTTGAGCAAATCATAGAGTGGAATAATATTTTTATGCTGAGCAATCAGCTCGGGCGAGCGATTGTCTTCAATCTGCACAAGGCTAGGCTTACCCGCGTCTGGCGAGGCCATGGCGGCAGTCGCCTGCGCACGCAAAGCAGCCTGATGATCAAAGGCTTTAAGAACAACCTTTGCCTCAGATTGTTCGCTATTAAATTGCTTCGCAATCTTTTCAAACTCGGACTTATTCACGGAGGTCAGCGTATGCCAAACCTGCACCTCGATTGGCTCGGCCTTGGCCACGCCCAAGATAGAACAGCTAATACCAAGACACATTGCAAATCGGGTTAAGAAAGTCACGCTGTCGATTCCGTTAAAAAGATCAAACCTAAGTTGAACAACCTAAACTGTCGCCAAACGCAGCAGTCACGAACTCAAACTCATTTTACCGCCGCAATATCAGCTTCAGAGGTAAATGAATCTGCAAAAAATGCATCTTCGGGCAAACGACACTGCGCGATAAACTCTCGCCGTGCTGAATCAACCACAATCGGTGCGCCACAAGCATAGACTTGATGACCGCTTAGATCTGCAAAATCTTGCATCACGGCTCGGTGCACAAAGCCGGTTCGCCCAGCCCAACCATCTTCGGGCAACGCATCAGAAATCACCGGAACATAAGTGAATTCTGGAACCGTGCTTGCCCACTGCTCGGCCAGTGCATTCATATACAAATCAGCAGGGCGTCTGCCACCCCAGTAAAGGGTAATTGGCCTACGGATTTCTTGATGAATCATATGTTCAACAATCGCCTTGATCGGGGCAAAACCTGTGCCGCTGGCGACCATCACAATGGGCAACTGACTATCTTCGCGCAAAAAGAACGAACCGAACGGCCCTTCGAGTCGAAGAATTTCACGCTCTTTCATGGCCGGTGCACCGACTCCAAAGACGTGATCAGTAAAGAGCCCACCATTCAAATGTCGCAGATGTAGTTCGAGGGAGCTGGCCGAGTGGGGCGCGTTCGCCATTGAGTAGCTGCGCCGCTTACCGTCTTTGAGGATCACTTCGATATATTGCCCGGCATGAAAACGGAAAGTTTCAGTCGCCGGCAATTGCAAGGTCAAGAGGGCAACATCCGGGGTGGGACGCGCGATCGCTGTCACCCGCGACGGAATTTTACGAATCTGAATATCAGACGCCAAGCGCAATTCACGCGACTCAATCACAAGGTCGGAGGTGGCGCGAGCCTGACACAGTAAAGTAAAGCCAGCTTCGATTTCGTCAGCACTGAGAATTTGGGCAGGGCTTGAGCCCGCCTCGACTGAGCCAGATAGCACCTTGGCTTTGCAGGTTGAACAAGCCCCACTAC
>JBAXLV010000143.1:0-6317 GCA_037134635.1 Alcaligenaceae bacterium | reverse complement strand
CTTGAGTTCGAGGCGCTCAACAGAGGAGTCGACGTAGCGCACCATGCCGCCTCCACCGCCTTCTTCGCCCATCACGTGCCAAGGCTCAAGGGCCGAGCGTAGCGTGAGCTGCATGCCTCGTAACTCTGTGTGGCCAATCAGTGGGAATCTAAATTCCAGATGCGGCTCGAACCATTTTTTTTCAAAAGCAAAGCCGGCTTGTTTCATCTCAGCCAGAACATCCTCAAAATCCATCTGAATGAAGGTCGGCAGCATGAACCGGTCATGCAGTTGTGTCCCCCATCGCGTCAGGCGCGTTTTACCTGGCGCACGGTACGGCGTTTTCCAAAACCATGCCACCAATGCACGGATCAACAACTGCTGGACCAAACTCATTTGGGCATGAGGTGGCATTTCGAACCCGCGCAGCTCAAGCAGACCAAGCCGACCGGTCGGACCATCAGGTGAATACAGTTTATCGATACTAAATTCAGATCGGTGGGTGTTACCTGTGACATCGATCAAGATGTTGCGCAGGGCACGATCGATCATCCAGGGCCGGCAGCCCCCAGGCTGCTGTTGTTGTCGCTCAATTTCTTGCATCGCAATTTCTAACTCATAGAGTTGGTCATTGCGTGCTTCATCTACTCTGGGTGCCTGGCTGGTGGGCCCAATAAACAAACCCGAAAACAGGTACGACAATGAGGGATGGTTATGCCAGAAGGCTAACAAACTCGACAATAGATCTGGGCGACGCAAAAAAGGGCTATCCCCAGGCGTGGCGGCCCCCATCACAAAATGATTGCCGCCCCCTGTGCCAGTGTGCCTACCATCGTTCATGAATTTTTCGCTACTTAAGCGCGTGGCGTGCGCCGCTTGATAAAGAAATTCGGTGTGCTCTACCAGCTCATCCCAATTTTTTGCGGGATGAATATTGACCTCGAGCACCCCGGGGTCTGGCGTGACCTGTAGAACAGTCAGCCGAGGATCGCGAGGCGGGGCGTAGCCTTCAATCACAATTTTGACTGCAAGCTCGTATGCCGTTGCTTCTATCATCGCCAGCAAAGCCAAATAGTCATCAAGCCGTTTAAGTGGCGGCATAAAAACATATAGGACTGAACACTGTGGCTCCGCAAACTCTAGCTTAGGGCCATTGTTACGGTTTGGATTGCGCACCTCGACGCACAGCGCTGTTCGGGTCAGCTCACCTGCCGACTTAAACTTTTCAGGCGGCTCCGTCATCTCTGCTAATCGTTGTTGTTTAGCATGACTGCTCAGCTCACCGCGTGAAGAAGCGGTCCCTTGCATGCGCAATGTGGCCGCGCTTGGTAATGCATTGCGCAGAGCAAACGGATCGGCATCGGGCGCAAGGGGACGATCGGTGTTCTTCACCCAAGGCAGCGCGTCAAGCGGCAGGCGATAGCCCATCGGGGAGTCTCCCGGAATGAGGTGCATTCTGTCGTCACGCAAGAACCAGGGGCCCGTGCGCCAACGAGGCTGTGTGCCCTCTTGCCCATCATGCGCCGCCAGCGGCAAGACATAGCCCACCGGGGTGGCGAGCTGATGAGCAAAGACACGCCTAAGCCGGGCACGCTCCATCTCATCATCGAGCCGTGAGTCGAACGGGTCGACGTTGACCGGAAGCGTACGCTCGCGCCACAAATAATAAAAAGTATCTTCGTACGCGGGCTGTACAAATTTTTGTTCGAGTCCCAGTTTATCTGTCAGCGTATCGAGAAAACGCTTTGCATCTTTGGTCGTGTAGTGCTGCTCTTCCCGTTCGTCAGCAAACAGCGTGGGGTCGCTCCAGCACGTCTGGCCATCGGTGCGCCAATAGGCCGATAAGGACCAGCGGGGCAATTGTTCACCTGGATACCACTTACCCTGCCCAAAATGCAAAAAGCCACCTGCACCATAACGGTGCCGCAACTTCTGCATCAGTGCCAAACCCAGGCCGCGTTTCGTCGGGCCAAGTGCCTCAGTGTTCCATTCTGCCCCGTCACGATCAAGCGCCGATACAAAGGTAGGCTCGCCGCCCATTGTCAGGCGTACGTCTTGTTCAGTAAGGTCGGCGTCTACGCTGCTACCCAACGCTACGATGTTTTGCCACTGCTCGGTGTCATACGGTTTAGTAACTCTAGGCGACTCAAACACGCGCAACACTGTCATTTGGTGCTCAAATTCAACCTCACACTCATCAAGCGCACCAGAAATGGGCGCAGCCGAAGACGGCTCAGGCGTACAAGCAATCGGTATATGCCCTTCACCCGCTAATAGACCAGACGTCGCATCCAGACCAATCCAACCGGCACCAGGCAAATACACTTCACACCAGGCATGCAAGTCCGTGAAGTCTTGCGCCGCCCCGGTTGGGCCATCAATCGCCTCGACATCAGGCTTGAGCTGAATCAAATATCCCGAAACAAAGCGTGCCGCCAGTCCAAAATGCCTGAACACCTGAACCATCAACCAGGCTGTATCGCGGCACGATCCCGAACAAAGCGTGAGCGTTTCTTCAGGCGTTTGTACCCCTGGCTCCATACGAATCGTATAGCTCACTTTACGATGTAGTCGCGTGTTAATTTCAACTAAGAAATCGATGCTGCGCCGTGCGCGATGCGGCATATTTTTCAAAAACGTCGTAAGTTTTGGCCCGACCGGCTCTGCGCGCAGATAGGGCGCCAAATCTGCTTTCAGATCCGCCGCATACTTAAACGGAAACGTCTCGGCGGCTGGCTCAAGAAAAAAATCAAAGGGGTCGTACACCGACATTTCGGCTACTAAATCGACTTCAACCTGAAATTCACGTGTTTTTTCAGGAACCACCACGCGGGCTAGATAATTCGCAAAGGGGTCTTGTTGCCAATTTAAAAAATGGCTGGTCGGCGTCACACGCAACGCGTAAGACAAAATTCGGGTACGACAGTGCGGCGCTGGCTTTAACCGAATGACCTGGGGACCCAGGTTAATCAGTTTGTCGTAGCGATAGGTCGTAACGTGATGAAGTGAAACATGGATTGGCATATGTCAGACTTAGCAATAAGTGTGCCAGTCGGCCAGGCCAACCCCTCTGATGGCATGAAATTTGCTTTGCTTGAACGAGCACTCTTCGAGTCGTGCGCAATGCCTATATTTGTCGGCGATTCACTACGGTCAAAGGCGACCCTCATGCAAGATCAAGCGCGACCAATAGCATTTGACGAAATGGTGGACACCGGCGGTGGGCGTCCAACCCCTGGCGCGTGTCCTAGCAAAAGCGCACGAGCGCATTACCAAGGCTTTGCCAAATGGCTCGCTCAACAACCCGAGCGCCTGCTGCAAACGCGTCGCGACGAAGCAGAGTTGATTTTTAGACGGGTCGGGATCACCTTTGCCGTTTACGGAGACTCGGACGGGACCGAACGCACTATCCCATTTGATATTGTCCCGCGAATTTTCCCGGCAGCTGAATGGGCAAAGCTCGAGCGAGGCCTAAAACAGCGCGTGCAGGCACTCAATATGTTTCTGCACGATGTCTATCACGAGCAGCACATCCTTAAAGCGGGTTTGATCCCAGTCGAACAAGTGCTGAACAACGCGCAGTTTCGCCCTCAGATGCGCGGGGTCCGTGTGCCCAACAACATCTATGCGCACGTTGCGGGCATTGATATTGTGCGTGCCAATCACGGTGCCCAGACCGGTGAACTCTTTGTGCTTGAGGATAATCTGCGCGTACCTTCTGGCGTGTCATACATGCTCGAAAATCGCAAAATGATGATGCGCTTGTTTCCTGAACTATTTGCACAACATCGCGTTGAACCTGTTGCGCACTATCCAGATTTATTGCTTGATACCCTTCGCAATTCTGCTCCAAACGCTGGCACACAACCCAACGTCATCGTCTTGACCCCAGGCATGTACAACTCGGCCTATTTTGAACACGCATTTCTGGCCCAGCAAATGGGCGTCGAGCTTGTCGAAGGACAAGATCTTTTTGTGCAAGACGACGTCGTCTTTATGCGCACCACGCAAGGGCCGCGTCGGGTCGACGTGATTTACCGACGCGTCGATGATGACTTTCTTGACCCCGAAGTTTTTCGCGATGATTCAGCACTAGGCGCCAGGGGGTTACTGCGCGCCTATCGCGCAGGCAATGTCGCCATTTGCAACGCGATCGGCACCGGTGTCGCCGATGACAAGTCAATCTATCCATTCGTACCAGACATGATTCGCTTTTATTTAAGCGAAGAACCGCTGATCGCAAACGTACCCACCTTCATGTGCCGAAAACCCGACGAGCTTGATCATGTCGTACAAAACATGCAAGACCTTGTTGTCAAAGAGGTACACGGGGCCGGCGGCTATGGCATGCTGATTGGACCTGCGTCAACCCGCGCAGAGATCGATGACTTTACGGCACGTGTCCGTGCAAATCCCAGCAACTATATCGCGCAGCCAACGCTTGCGCTCTCAACCTGTCCAACCTATGTGGAAGCCGGGATTGCACCGCGTCACATCGATCTTCGACCCTTCGTACTTTCAGGAAAACACGTGCGTATGGTGCCCGGTGGTTTGACACGCGTCGCCTTAAAAGAGGGCTCACTCGTCGTCAATTCATCACAGGGTGGCGGCACGAAAGACACTTGGGTTCTTGAACACTAGGCCGCTCTGGACATCTCTTTCATGCTTTCAAGAACTGCTGATCACTTGTACTGGATGTCACGCTACACAGAGCGGGCCGAAAATCTGGCCAGGATGCTTGACGTGAACTATCAGATGTCATTGCTTCCGCAATCAGCAAAAACCATCGAGCGTGCCTGGTGTGCTTTGTTAGAAATTTCTGAGTTAAACCAGGCGTTTAGTGTTGAACACCCAAGCCCGACCCCCGGCGCAGTGATGCAGTTTATGGTTACCGATACCAATAACCCGTCGTCGATCATGCGATGCCTGCAGGGTGCGCGCGAAAACGCACGCGCCGTTCGAGGTTCAATTACCACTGAGCTCTGGGAGACCATCAATACGACATGGCTAGACGCGCAGCGTTTAATTCGCGATGGCATGTTGCAATCTGCCCCTGCCGAGTTTTTCGAGTGGGTAAAGTTCAGATCCCATTTAATTCGCGGCGTACATCTTGGCACCATGATGCGTGGCGAGGCCTACGACTTTATTCAGCTCGGCACATTTCTTGAGCGCGCAGACAACACGGCCCGGCTACTGGACGTAAAATTTTTAGCTGCACGCGAGGTGAGAGACGAAACAACGGACCCCGTCGACGAGTTCTACTACTGGACCGCGATTTTGCGTTCGGTCTCTGCCTTCGAAAACTATCGCAAAGTCTATCGCGATGTGATCACACCCGAGCGCATTGCTGAATTACTCATCTTAAGTATGGACATGCCGCGTTCGCTTCTTGCCTGCCTGCATGCGGTCGTGGACACCTTATCTCGGGTCAGAAACAGTCAATCTTCAGATACCCAGTCGGCCGCCCTTCGCCTACTTTCAGAGCTGCGTGATCAAAACATTGAACAAATCTTTGCACAAGGCTTGCACGCCTACCTCACTGCGTTTTTAAGTCGCATTAATGCCGTTGGTAGCGGTATCAGCCAAGACTTTTTAGTGCCGTTAGCGGTCAATCCAGACGCTTAACCGAGAACGAGCACCCCATCCAAACGAGAACAAACCTGAGGCAAATACGTATTTAGCGTACAATTGCTGCACGGCACAACGTTCCAGTCCTCGTGTCGCGCTAAGCCCCAACTCTGTGGGCGCTCGCCTCCAAGGCGTTTTTACTCCCAGTTCGTCTGCCCCGATTGGAGCCCGCATCATATGCAGGCCGGCACGACGATGGAGCTGTTCTCTTGTCTACTACGATTACTTTTGCTGACCTCGGGTTGGCCGATCCCCTTATGCGTGCGATTGCCGATGCCGGCTACACCACGCCCACACCCATCCAAGCTCAGGCCATCCCGCGGGTGCTCGCAGGCGGTGATCTGCTAGCCGCTGCGCAAACAGGTACGGGTAAAACTGCCGGTTTTACGCTGCCGATTTTGCATATGTTGTTGGCCAAGCCTCTTGAAGTGCGTCAAGCGGGCCGCCCTCGGGTGCTCATTTTGACCCCGACGCGCGAGCTGACCGCGCAGGTAGAAGAGTCTGTCAAAACCTATGGCTGTCATACCAAAATCTCTTCGATGGTGATTTTTGGTGGTGTCAATATCAACCCGCAAATTTCAGGTCTGCGCAAACCAATCGACATTTTGGTGGCCACGCCCGGTCGCCTGCTAGATCACTGCCAGCAGCGCACGGTGGATCTGTCGGGCGTCGAAATATTGGTGCTCGACGAGGCCGATCGCATGCTTGAC
>JBAXLV010000142.1:0-6330 GCA_037134635.1 Alcaligenaceae bacterium | reverse complement strand
GGGTCAATTCAGACGCGTCCGCAAAGCGGCTAGGCAAAGGCCCGGATCGACCGTTAAATACTGCTCAGGATCGCGCGGCCTTGCTCGCGGCCTTAGCCTGCGTGACGGCCGTATTGATTTTTGATGAAGACACCCCGGTTGAACTGATTGGACAGTTGCGTCCCGACATCATCGTAAAGGGTGGAGATTACGACATGCAAGTGCTGCCCGAAACGAAGCTTGTTGAGTCTTGGGGCGGACGTGCAGTGGCAATACCGTTTGAGTTTGCGCGTTCAACGACCACCTTGGTCGAGAAGATACGCCAGACCTAAGTTTGCGCGCTCAGTGAGGCGCCTTTAAAACTTAAAGCGAGAGCCGCAGGAGCCTGTCAGTGGCTTAACAACGGTCTCAAAAAGCGAGGTCGTCTCAAAACTTGCTGCAGTTGTGCGCGTGATGCGATACGCAGTCATGGCGGGGGCTTGTCCGACAATAACTACGAGGCGACCACCCAGTTTTAATTGATACTTCAAGGCATTTGGTACCTTTTCGACGCCACCACTTACTAAAATGGCGTCGTATTCGGCAGTGCCCCAGCCGCTATTGCCGTCGCCGGTTTCGATTGACACGTTTTTGATTTGGGCGCGGTGCAAATTTTGTTGTGCAAAGCTCACGAGGCGCGGATCAATTTCAATGGATGTCACCGTGCGCGCCAACTGCGCGAGTAAAGCAGCCTGATACCCTGAGCCGGCGCCGATTTCGAGTACACAGTCATCATGCTGGAGTTGCATAAACTGAGTGAGACGCGCTTCAAGCTTAGGGCTAAACATGGTCTGGCGCGTATCGACTGTGCCCAACTGTAAGGGAATTTCAATATCGGCAAAGGCCAGCGCGCGATGTGCAGGCGGGACAAATTGTTCGCGGTGCACGCTAAATAGCGCAGCAATGACGTCTGGGTCAAAGAGCCCCACAGGTCGAATTTGCTGTTCAACCATATTGAAACGGGCATGCTCAAGCTCAGGCAAAGTCGATGCATTCATAGTCTGGGGTGCGGAGGCACTTATTGCGGAAAACCCTTATTGTAAGGGTTTTCCAGACCATAATGCATGAAAGTGGTGCACTGGGCCGTGTCCGTGTCCCACGTGAAGCGCCTCGGCGTGGGCAATCGCCTGAACCAGATAGTCTTTAGCGCGTTTGGTGACTTCGGGCGTGTCTTTCAGCTGAGGCAACAGCGCCGTGATCGCGGCTGATAAGGTACAGCCTGTTCCGTGTGTATTTCGGGTCGCGATGCGATGCCCAGGTAATTCGATCATTTTGTCGCCATCGTGTAGAACATCGATCGTGTCGTTGCCGGGCAGATGCCCGCCTTTGACCAGAACCCAACGGTGTCCGCCGTGGGTCATCAGGTTTCGCAGACGCTCTGCGACGCGACGCATTTCTCGCACAGTTTCGACCGAGCGCATTTCAAGCAACACGCCAGCCTCAGGCAGGTTGGGGGTGATCATCGTGGCCAAAGGTAGCAACTGTTCTCGCAGCGCGCCAATGGCTTTTTGCTCAAGAAGTAAATCTCCACTTTTTGAGACCATCACGGGATCAAGCACTAAGTGCGGCGGTTTGTGGTGTCCGAGGCGGTCGGCAACGACTTCAATAATGCCTGTTTGTCCGAGCATGCCTAGCTTGACCGCGTGAATCTCAACATCGGCAAACAGCGTGTCGATTTGCGCACGCACAAATTGTGGATTGACGGGTGAAATATCCGTGACGGCCTGCGTGTTTTGAGCGGTCAGTGCGGCCACAACCGCGCAGCCATAGGCTCCTAGTGCGCTCATCGCCTTGATATCTGCCAGGATGCCTGCGCCGCCTGACGGATCCATCCCGGCGATGGTCAGGGTGTTTGGAATCGCTCGCGTGACTGCTTCGTCACTCATGACTTTGCTGCAGGCGTGATCGGAGTGAGTAGGCCCGTTGTAGGCGAACTCGGAGCTGCCTGATAGGTTTTGCGCGGTACACGTCCGGCCCGAAAGGCCTCGCGACCCGCTTCAACGGCTTTTCGCATGGCGCTCGCCATGAGCACTGGATTTTGTGCCCCCGCAATGGCAGTATTCATCAGCACACCATCGCAGCCGAGCTCCATGGCGATCGCTGCGTCAGAGGCTGTGCCAACGCCCGCGTCGACTAACACCGGCACGCGTGCCTGATCAATAATGAGGCGTAGGTTCCAGGGGTTCAGTATGCCCATCCCGGAACCAATAAGCGAGGCCAGAGGCATGACCGCCACGCAGCCAATCTCTTCGAGCATGCGGCATTGAATCGGGTCGTCGGTGCAATACACCATGACATGGAAACCATCCGCGACTAAGGTTTTTGCTGCGGCAAGCGTTTCGGGCATATTCGGAAACAGGGTGTGCGGGTCGCCGAGTACTTCAAGCTTGACCAAGGTATGCCCATCAAGGAGTTCGCGAGCAAGTCGCAGTGTGCGTACGGCTTCGTCGGCTGAATAACAGCCCGCGGTATTGGGTAATAACGTGAACTGGCTTGGGGGCAAATATTCGAGCAGACTGGGTTCGCTCGTATTTTGACCAATATTGGTGCGTCGAATTGCCACCGTAATGATTTGCGCACCACTGGCGTCGATTGCTTCGCGTGTTTGGGCAAAGTCTTTGTACTTGCCTGTGCCAACTAACAGGCGCGATTGATAGGATGTTCCAGCGATCACCAGCGGATCAGACGATTCAGTTTTCATATGCAGGTTCGCGAATGGGTTGCGTGGCGAGGGCCCTTGAGCCCCACAAGATTTTCACAGTTTAACGTGACCTGCTCCCCTACATCCGCCATGCCACGTTGACGAACACGTTCGATCCCAGCGTGTTGTAGCCCTGAATCAGGGTGTACTGCTTACCAAAGACATTATTCCAGCGTAGCTGCAGATCTGCGCTGGACGAAAGGGGATAGCTGCCCATCAAGTTTAATAGGCTATAGCCCCCAAGGGTTGCGCCCGACATGGTGTCTTGGCGTTCGCTTGAGGCATACCATTCGGCAGTCAGTCTGGCGTTTGCAATCGTTTGATCAAGTGCAAGTTTGGCGACCTGTTGGGCACGCTGCGGTAATAAAGCGCCTGTTTCGACGTTGCGTGGATCCAGCCAGTTCAGGCTGCCTCGCACCTGCGTGCTGGCGCTGAGCCGATGTGAGCCAAACAGGCTTACGCCTTGAATCAGCGCTTGACCGACGTTGATCGGTGCGTAAGGCGAATAGAGGTCGCCTGGTAGCACCGGTTGGTTCACAATGAGATTCGAAATTTCGTTGCGATACGCCACCAGACTTAATTGGGTTTGTTCGGTCGAGTATTTCAGCCCTAGCTCAATATTGCGTGATTTCTCTGGTTGCAGCAAAGGGTTGCCCGCGTAGAAGGGCGTGACAGGCCAATACAACTCATTAAAATTGGGCGCGCGAAAACCTGTATTCGCCCCGACCGTGGCGCGCCATTGCGACGTGAGTGAGAGTCCGTAAACGAGACTGCCCGTGACAAAGTTGCCGTACTGCGAGTTATTGTCGTTACGTACGCTTGCCTGCACGGACTGCGCACCCCAGCTACCCCGATAAATTCCGAATAATGAGTTGGTGTAGCGCGTAGTTTGTTGATAATTGACGAATGCAGCCTGAGGATAGTCCCCATTTGACAGGGTTCCATCGACACTTTGCTCTAAGCGCTCATAGCCCAACGACACGACCTGCGTTGGTGAAACTTTGAAGTCGTTTTGCCACAAATATTGATTTTGGCGCGTATCGAAATGTTGTTTGCCGTCTGCGGGATTCGAAGGCACCAGATCAGAGCCTGCGTTGATCGTTTGGTAACGATCTGTCGTAAATCCTGCACGCAAGGTGCTGGTCCACAACGCGGAGATCACGTTTTTGCTCGTCAGTATATTGGTGCTAAGTGTTTGAACACCGCGGTCATTGAAGTAGGGTGTACCCGCGTCATAGCCGCTGTTGACGCTTGACTGATAACTTTGCATTGTGAGGGTCTGCCCAGGTTTCCAGGTATAGCCCAGCGTGCCGCCAACGTTACTTCGGTAGTACGAGTCTTTATCGGGGTTGTAGTAATAGTTCGTCGCTTTAGTGGCATTGGTGCCGCCACTTTGCCCGTAGCCACCGAACAAGCTGTACACCCAGCCATCCGAGGCGCCCGAAAACCCCGCGTCATACTGGGTCGAAGCATAGCTGCCAATCCCCGCATTGGCATATGCCGAAAAAGGTCGATCTTGATCGCCGCGTGTGATGATGTTGACCACCCCACCGATGGCGTCGGCACCATACAAACTGCTGCTGGTACCGCGCACGATTTCGACTCGCTCGATGCTGTTAAGTGGGATCGCGCCTAAAGGGGCGTTGCCATTGGTGGCGCTGTTGACGCGCAGGCCGTCGATCAGAATCAGTGATTGATTGCTATTAGTACCGCGGATGTTGACACTGCTGGCGCCCTGGGGGCCACCGTAGTTCAGCCCTTCGATACCGTGCTCTCGCATCAGTGCGTCGGTGAGTGTGCCGTTGGGCAGCAGGTCGAGTTCGTCGCGTCCAATGACACTGTTGTCGCCGAGGGTATCGGCTAAGGGCTCCGCAGAGCGACCAGGCGTGACAACGATTGTCGCAAGCTGGGGCGTCAGCATCGGTGTTGGCGCTGTTGAGCTTGTTGAGATCGTTGGGTTTTGAGCGAGTGCGCTCAAAGAGCATGCGCAGGCGCCGATTGCGACGTAGCGTCGAATAGAAAAAAGTTGCATCCGTACTGCCTCGTAATGACCGGCGTCCCCGCAGGTCTTGAACGTTCAAAAAGATTGTTTGCCTTTAGGCACACACTCTTTGCTTAAACTGGCCGGTATCGGGCTGGCGCCAAAGATTTATCGCTAAATCCTAGGCGTTGACCGTTGCGGGGGCAGCACAGGCACAACCGTCTTTCAACGTGTTTCCCTGTTTCCCGTTTAACTTTCCCAATGCGGTACGTAAACCCTAAAGGCGCGCACCTGTATGCATCGAAAGCACCAGTTCTATGGCGAATGTTACACCACGGTGTTTTTGGTAAACTGTAACGTCAGTCATTGGTTCGTTTGAAGCCGCGGTTTGTGCGGTGCTTGACCGATAAACTACCCCCTCATGGTTGTTCTAATTTTCAGTGCTTTTATTCTAGTTTTTAGTGCTTGTCGTTTTATGGCGCTTTAAACTCGGTGCAGCTTCTCTTTGCATCGTCACTCAGATTTTTAGCGTCGCGATGGCTTACCCTAAATTACCTTTTCCGCTTGCAAGCTATACCCGAGGCGCTGACTTTGCGCGCGCGCTTGGCTCACGCATCATGATTCTTGATGGCGCGATGGGCACCATGATTCAGCAATACAAGCTCTCTGAAGCCGACTTTCGCTCAGAGCGTTTTGCTGCGCACGGTAAAGACGTCAAAGGCAACAACGAATTACTCTCGCTGACCCGCCCCGACATCATCCTTGAAATTCATAAGCAGTACCTCGCCGCTGGTTGCGACGTGATCGAAACCAACACCTTTGGCGCCACCACGATTGCGCAAGGCGATTACGAGTTAGCCGAACTGGCCTACGAGCAAAATTTAGAGTCTGCTCGCCTGGCGCGAATCGCCTGCGATGCTTACAGCACGCCCGAGCGCCCACGTTTTGTGGCAGGTGCCTTGGGGCCTCAACCTAAAACCGCTTCGATCTCACCCGATGTGAACGATCCTGGCGCACGCAATGTCACGTTTGACGAATTGCGGGTGGCCTATACCGAGCAGCTGAACGGTTTACTTGATGGTGGGGTCGATCTCATCTTGATCGAAACCATTTTCGATACGCTCAACGCTAAGGCTGCAATTTTTGCAGTTGAAGAAGTCTTTGAAGCGCGCGGTGAGCGCCTGCCTGTGATGATTTCGGGCACCGTCACTGACGCCTCAGGGCGGATCTTGTCGGGGCAAACCGTCGAGGGGTTCTGGAACTCAGTTCGTCACGCGCGCCCAATCACCATTGGTTTGAATTGCGCACTCGGTGCGGCGCTGATGCGCCCCTACATCGCCGAGCTTGCAAAGATTTGCGACACCTACGTTTGCGTATATCCCAACGCGGGCCTCCCAAATCCCATGAGTGATACCGGCTTTGACGAAACGCCTGCAGACACTTCGGCGTTACTTGAAGAGTTTGCTCGTGCTGGGTTGGTCAATATGGCGGGCGGCTGTTGCGGGACAACCCCCGAACACATTCAAGCGATTGCTGAAAAAGTTCAAGCTTTGCCAATTCGTGTGGTGCCTGACATCGCGGTTAAAACGCGGCTGTCAGGACTTGAAGCGCTGAACATCGATGATGAGTC
>JBAXLV010000141.1:0-6345 GCA_037134635.1 Alcaligenaceae bacterium | reverse complement strand
AACGGAGCGCCCGTGCGTTTGTCCGAGGTTGCTCAAGTCGAAGACTCGGTTGAAGACACGTTCAATGTGGGATATTTCAACGCCAAACAGGCGATTTTGGTCTTGGTGCGCAGTCAGGCGAAGGCCAATATCATCAAGACGGTCGATCAGATTCGTGCTGAGTTACCCGTGTTGCGAGCGATGCTTCCAGCTGACGTCACTGTGTCGATTGCACAAGATCGCACGCCTAGCATTCGTGCATCGGTCTATGAGGCCGAAAAAACGTTGCTGATCGCCATTGGGTTGGTGATGATGGTGGTGCTTGTTTTTTTGCGTAATTTGCGCGCGGCATTTATTCCGACGATTGCGGTACCCGTTTCGCTGATCGGCACCTTTGGTGTCATGTACCTGTGTGGATATTCATTGAACACGATGTCTCTGATGGCGCTGATTGTGGCCACGGGCTTTGTGGTCGATGACGCCATCGTCGTAGTTGAAAACATTATTCGGCATGTCGAGCGTGGTGAGTCGATTCAACGCGCTGCGCTTAGAGGCACTCGAGAAGTGGGCTTCACGGTCTTGTCGATGAGCGTTTCATTAATCGCCGTTTTCATACCGATCTTATTGATGGGTGGATTGCCGGGACGTTTGTTTCGTGAGTTTGCGGTGACGTTGTCGGCCGCAATACTTATTTCAATGCTTGTGTCGTTGACGTTGACGCCCATGATGGCCGCGCACTTGTTGCGTCGGCCCGCCAAGCAAACTGAAACGAGCGTACGGCTAAGTTTTTTAGCGCGCTTCATCGATGCTGTGAATGGGTATTCAGTGAGGGGTTATGGAAGATCTTTAGACTGGGCCTTGCGGCATGGTCGTTTGATGATGTTGTTGCTCGCGGCAACGGTTGGACTGAATTTTTATCTTTACAGCGCAGTACCAAAGGGGTTTTTTCCACAGCAAGATACCGGAATGATGTTGGGATTTTTTTCAACAGATGACGGTACCTCGTTTGAGTCGATGAAGCCAAAACTTGATCGTTTTAGGCAGGTTTTGCTGCGTGATCCCGCGATTAGTACCGTCACCGCCTATGCCAGTGGGCGCGGCGGCAGTAATAGCAGTTTTTTGGCGGTACAGCTCAAACCCTTCGCTGAGCGTAAAATTTCGATCCGAGAGGTTATCACCCGTTTGCGTCCCCAGCTCTCGGGTATACCGGGTGCGCGTTTATATATGATGGCGCAACAAGACATCCGGATTGGTGGACGGCAAAGTAGTTCGGCTTTTCAATATACGTTGATGGCCAACGAACTTGAAGACTTGAAAGAGTGGATGCCCAAGGTGCAGCAAGCTTTGGCGAATTTGCCTGAATTGGTCGACGTGGATACCGACGTTGAAGACCGTGGGCGTCAGGTCTCGCTCGCGATTGATCGCGATGCGGCACAACGTCTTGGTGTGCCGATGGCTAGTATCGCGGCGGTGTTAAATAATTCGTTTAGTCAGCGACAAATTTCGATCATGTATGGCGAACGTAATCAGTATCGCGTCGTGATGGGGGTTGCACCTCGGCACGCGCAAGATCCCGAGTCGTTACGCGATGTGTATGTATTAAGCGAGACAGGTCAGCGTGTCCCGTTGATGGCGGTGGCCAAGTATGAAATCAATAATGCGCCGCTCAGCGTGCGGCATCAGGGTTTGTCGGCGGCGGATACGATTTCGTTTGATGTCGCACCCGGCGTGTCGCTGGGCCAGGCCAATGCCGCGATTGATCAGGCGATTGCAAGCATCAACTTGCCGAGCGATAAAATTCAGGCTGGTTTTCAGGGTACGGCAAAGGCTTTACAAAGTGCTTTGGCGAATCAACCTTGGTTGATTCTCGGAGCGCTGGTCACGATGTACATTGTGCTCGGGATTTTGTACGAAAGTACGATTCACCCGCTGACCATTTTGTCGACACTGCCTTCTGCAGGGATTGGGGCATTGCTGGCATTACTGCTGATGAAAACAGAGTTCACCCTGATCGCCTTGATCGGTGTATTTTTATTAATTGGAATCGTTAAGAAAAATGCCATCATGATGGTCGACTTTGCGCTCGAGGCGCAGCGTAAACTCGGGATATCCTCCAAGGAGGCGATTCATCAGGCCTGCATGACACGATTCAGGCCAATTTTGATGACAACTTGCGCCGCAATTTTTGGTGCCATTCCTTTGGTTTTTGCCTCGGGTGCCGGCGTTGAAATGCGTCAACCCCTTGGCATTACGATTTTGGGTGGTTTATTAGTGAGCCAGTTGCTCACGTTGTACACCACACCTGTGGTGTACTTGTATCTTGATCGGTTTCGACTTTGGATGTTTACAAAGCACTGGTCGCGTTCTAAACCGGTCGTGTTGTCAAATGGCGCTCCAACATGATGGACTTTATTCTTTTCGTTCGACGGTTGTATCTGCAAGTGACGCGCGCCGCCCTCTCGCTCAGTCTTGCTTCGATTCTGTTCGGTTGTATGGTGGGACCAGATTATGTACGACCCACGATTGACGTTGGACTGCAATTCAAAGAAACGCCTGGCTGGAAGCCGGCTCAGCCACAGCTCGCTGATGCGCCTCGCAGCGCTTGGTGGTTGATGTATGAAGATTCAGCGCTGACCCAGCTCATGCAAGAACTGAATATCGCCAATCAAAATATTGCACAGGCGGAAGCGCGGTTTCGCCAAGCGGTGGCCGTGACACAAGGTTCGCGTGCGCCCTTGTTGCCTTCGGTTTCCGCCACGGGCGGTGCGACCCGCGGCGGTGGTTCTGCAACGGGTCCGGGCGGGGTCGTGAACAGCACTGCGATGAGCACCTTCAACGCGAACGCTCTGGCAAGTTGGCAAATTGATATTTGGGGAAGTATTCGGCGAAATATCGAGTCGACCGATGCGACCGAGCTTGCCTTGGCCGCTGAGGTCTCAGGCGCGAGATTGACCGCCCAGACAGCGATGGCGCTCAATTACTTGCAGGTACGGGTGTTAGATGAGCAGAAACGCTTGCTAGTGGCCACGGTGGCGGCGTACGAGCGCGCGCTTAAGCTCACCCAAAATCGTTACACCGCGGGTATTTCTGGCCAGGCGGATGTTGCTGTGGCGCGCACGCAGCTTGAAAGCACTCGCGCGCAGTTGATTGATCTTGAACAGCAGCGCGCCATCGCCGAAAACGCGGTCGCGGTGTTGCTTGGTCGGTCACCTTCAACTTTTTCGATTGCGGTCCAGCCGGCACGACTTGTCCCACCAACGGTCCCGGCTGGTTTGCCATCTGAACTACTTGAGCGTCGTCCCGATGTCTCGGCCGCTGAGCGTCGTGCGGCGTCAGCGAACGCATTGATTGGCGTGGCGACTGCAGCCTGGTTTCCGAACCTGACGCTGAACGCCAACACGGGTTACCGCAGTAACGACTTCACGCAGTGGTTCAGCGCGCCTGCACAGTTTTGGTCGCTCGGGCCACAGCTCGCTGTTTTAATTTTTGACGGTGGTGCACGACAGGCGCAAATCGCTCAGGCGCGTGCACAGTTTGATTTGCAGACCGCGATTTATCGGCAGACAGTATTAACGGCTTTGCAAGAGGTTGAGAACGCCATGATTCAGATGCGCGTCTTCGAACAAGAAGAGGTTGTGCAGCGTTTGGCGGTTGAGGCGGCCCGCCTGTCATTGAAGCTTGCGCGTAATCAATACGACCAAGGCCTTATTGATTATCTAAGCGTTGCAGTGCTTGAAACAACCGCACTGAACAATGAACGTACGTACATCACACTTGTGGGCAATCGGTTTGGCGCAAGCCTGCGCTTGATCGCTGCACTTGGCGGTGGCTGGTCGGCCCAAGATCTGAAAAGTGTAGACGACTCAGGCAACCCAACTGCGGATCCCAGCAAAGCCGTGCCCACCAACTGCTTGCGCTTGGGCCAGAGTTGCGACTGATTGTCCACCCAAGGCGTAGACGGGCAGGCCCGCTTGTGCACAGAGTTCAGCGAAGCCCGTCCAGCCAATTCCGGTGACACCAGGATGTGAAGGCGTGGGCAATACGGGGCCAAGCACTGCAAAGTCAGCATTGAGCAAACGGGCTTGGCCAAGTTCTGCAAGATCGTGAGTCGAGACGCCTACCAGCGCACCTTCGGGCAGTACAGGGCGTACCGATAAGCTGCGCGCATCGGCTGCGCGCAGATGAACACCGTCTGCTTGCGCCCACCATGCTGAAGGGTGTGCACTGTTGATCAACACGCGAGCACCTGCAGCGTGGCAACGCGCGATGACGTTGACCAGTGCGTCATGCAAGTCAACTGCGGCAGCGCCACCCGGCCAGTTTGGCTCACGCCATTGAAGTAATCGCAGCCCGTTGAGCAAGCCTTGATCCAGACGGGCTAAAAAGGCTGAGAGACCCGCGGGTGAGCCCACCGATGAAATGGCATATACCTCAGGCAGCTGCAGCCAGCGCAGTGGTGGGTAGGTCGCGGGTAGTAATTTGGGTACCTCTTGGGCATGACGCAAGTCGACCCAGCGTAATTCTTGACCCTCTAAGCCTTTGGGTTCGCCCCGCCAACCCGTGACCCGACAAAAGGCGAGTCGAACGGTTGTGGTGGGATACCTATGTACATAGGTGACCCAAGGTGTTGAGGCGGTGACCTCTATACCAAGCTCTTCGTGTAGTTCGCGGGCTAAGGCTTGTAAGACCGTTTCGCCCGGTTCGATTTTGCCTCCAGGAAGCTCCCACCAGCCGGGCCAGGGTTTATCGGCGGGTCGATTACCTAACAACACGGTGCCGTCGGGACGCAGCAGTACGCCCACGGCGACATCGATGATTTTGTCAGGCATAGCGTGCAGACCAGTCGCGCGCAAAGTGCCACGCCACGCGACCCGAGCGCGAGCCGCGCTCAAGCGCCCATTGCAAGGCTTCGGTACGCGCTTCGGAGATGCTAGCTTCAGAGCAGCCCAGGGCGCGTAACCAGTGCCCAACAATATCCAAGTAGTCATCTTGTCTGAAAGGATAAAACGACAGCCAGAGACCAAAGCGCTCGGATAAGGAAATTTTTTCTTCGACGGTTTCGCCTGGATGTACTTCACCATCGGCTTGATGCTTGGCCTGAAGGTTTTCGCTCATGTATTCGGGCATTAGATGGCGACGATTTGACGTGGCATAGATCAAGACGTTTGTGCCTGCTGAGGCGGCCGAACCATCCAGCACTGACTTCAGTGCCTTGTACCCGGATTCGCCTTCTTCAAACGATAAGTCATCGCAGAAAACGATAAACTTTTCAGGGCGCTCGGCGACTAGATCGACGATATCCGCTAGGTCGCCCAAATCGCTTTTATCGACTTCAATTAACCGTAAGCCTTTTGCGGCGTAACTGGCTAGCATGGCTTTCACCAACGAGCTTTTACCAGTACCGCGTGCGCCAGTCATCAACACATTATTGGCAGGTTTGCCTTCAATAAAATGACGCGTGTTGCGATCGATGATGTCTTTTTGACGCTCAATATGTTGCAAATCAGTTGTATTGATTAACGCAACATGAGCGATCGCATCCAGCCAGCCATGCGAGGCGCCACGCTTTCGCCAACGAAAAGCGAGCGCCTTCCAGTCGGTTGGCGGTGGCGTGGGGGGCAGCCAGGCCTCAAGTTGTGCCAATACGCGCAAGGCGCGCGCCAATAGTTCGGCCGAGTCTGGCCCGTTTGATAAATTAGCGTTGCTCATTAGGATCTGTAATCTGCGTTGATGCTGACGTACTCATGCGAGAAATCGCAGGTGTAAACGGTTTGCGCGATCGCACCGCGACCGAGCGCGATGCGTACCAAAATTTCGGGTTCTTTCATGACGCGTTGACCATCAGCTTCTTGGTAGTCAGGATTGCGCTCACCTTTGTCGGCCACCAGCACATCGCCCAGCCATAGTTTGACGCCACGCACATCAAGGTCAGTGATGCCCGCATACCCAATCGCAGCCAGAATGCGCCCCAAGTTTGGATCGCTCGCAAAAAACGCAGTTTTAACCAGAGGTGAATGCGCGACTGCGTACGCCACTAGTAGTGCCTCGTCGACTGTCTTGGCTTGTTCGACTTGGATCGTCATGAACTTGGTTGCGCCTTCGGCATCGCGTACGATTTTTTGCGCCAAATCGATTGCCGCAACAGATAACGCAGCCTTCAGCGCGGCATAGTGGGGGTGCGCCACGCTGTCAACGAGCAGGCCGCTTTTGCCTGTCGCCATGACAATGAAGGAATCATTGGTTGAGGTATCACCATCGACCGTGATTCGGTTAAACGAGACATCGGCCAGTTCGCGCGCCAGTTGAGTCATCAGCGGCTGCGCGATACCGGCGTCTGTCCCCAGGTAGCTCAACATGGTGGCCATG
>JBAXLV010000140.1:0-6382 GCA_037134635.1 Alcaligenaceae bacterium | reverse complement strand
TCGAAAACCGCGCGCGTAACCAATGGCCAAAGCTAGAAAGGGAATGGTCGTTATGCTTAGTAAAAATTACGCGAGGCCGATGGCGAATGCCCATCAGGGCCAGCATGACCTGCTTATGATCTGCCGACCCATTGACGTGCACCGTATCAAACTGCTCATTCACGATTAACTCACGCAATATTCTACGGTCGGCCCACCACGAGGACGGTCGAGTCGTAAAGGCCATGTCAACCACCCGGACACCTGAGATCTCGCTTGCTAAACGATACAGGCGGCTTGAAGCCGGCGTGGCAACAGTCAGTTGATGGTGATTCACAAGACCGCGCAACAAATTTACGACGTAGGTCACATGACCACCACCATTGCGCGGATGAAAATTAGTAAACAGAATTTTCATTTTTTTTTGATTTGCTCGTTTGCTTCGTTCAAAAACATAAGTTTTGAATAGCGCAAAAAGCTACCCGAGGCCGCGGTCACTGCAAGTACAAAGCCGTGGCGCCCGTCGAGGAAGCCGCGACGCAAAAGATAAATACGGACAAACGTCCAGATGCTATGTCGCATCAAACCAAACACACTCACCCGTCGACCTTCGAGCGCCATCGCTTTGGCCGCATCGCCAGAATAGCGATTAATCTTAACCACTAAAGCGTCTAAATTCTCAAACGGGAAATGTAAAAACCACGACTTTAATTCACCCACACGACCGTTCACTAACACCTGTTCGTGCACATTCACATTATCAAACGCACTGAGCTCTCGTCGAAACAAACGCAGCACATAATCAGGCCACCAACCACTGTGGCGGATTTGTTTACCGCAAAATTCTGAAAGGCGCGCGATTCGATAGCCATCGCACTCAGGCCGCGCCAAAGTTTGTATGATTTCAGCCTGCAACTCAGGAGTCACGCGCTCGTCAGCGTCAATCGATAACACCCAAGGCTGCGTCGCAAGCGCCAACACTCGGTTTTTTTGTGGGCCAAAGCCGGGCCAGTCGGCGACTTGGTGTACCTGCGCACCGAGTGCGCGCGCAATCTCAGCAGTTCCATCGACGCTACAACCATCCAACACAATGATTTCATCGGCAAAACTCACCGAAGCCAAGCACTCAGCAATCCGGGCAGCTTCGTTTTTAGTAATGATGATGACCGACAGCCCTAGGCCTTGCCGCGAAGCGATCGCTTCCATAATTTCCATTTGTTATAAATTGGCCCAACAATAGGATGCGTCGCGAACCAAGTGCGCGTCATCAACCAACGATATCCACGATTACGTACGGCAAAACGATAAACATGCGCAGGCGAAGATCCAACCAGGTTTTGACCGTGCGCCACCGTCGTGTATAAGTATTTAAACCCCGCTGTTTGAGCGGCAACTACATAGTCCGTATCAAAATAGCCCTGTGGCCAACAAAAATGCGCTGACACAGCGCCTAAATTTTCTAGCAATGCCGAGCGTGAATCTGCCAAATCTTGTGCGAGGTTATTCAGGCTAATGTCACGCGCCTCGCCGGTCAAATCCCACCGATTGTGCGTATGCGTGTGGCTATGAAACTCAAAAGTGCCCGCCTCTTGCATTGCTCGCACTTCAGCCCAACGCAACATCGCTAAATCTGAGGAACCCGCCGCCACCAACGCTTTACACTCTAAATGGCACCGCACTTCAGGCAATATAGCCTCGGCCTGAGCTGAGTGCGGCCGCACCGGCCCTTCACCCATCAGCCCCGTAATCACAAACAAGACCGCGTGCATCGAGTATTTTTGCAAGATGGGATGGGCATACACCCAATTATCAAGGTAACCATCATCAAACGTAATTAACACCGATTTTGCGGGCGTTGGTTTACCTTCCAGGAAGTCGGCAAACTCAGCAGCCGTCAGCGCGCGATAGCCACAACGAGCAAGGCCTGCAATTTGACTTTCAAAGTTTTCGGGCGACGTAGTGAGTGACCCGTCAGCGGGCGACACATGGTGATACATCAATACAGGAATACAGTGAGCAAGTTTCATCAATGTTCAGCTTCGATCGACTGTTTTTTCATTTCGAATCGCCGCTCTGGAGTTGATCGAAGGATTTAATTCATCAATCCAACGACCATAGATACGTTCAGTGCGTGTTGCCAGTGTTTGAGTATTAAAAATACCTTCTGTATGAATCCGGTCGTATCCCGCTTGTCCCATTTTTTTTCTTAGCTCAGGTGTATCGATTAACTGCATCAGGGCATTTTGTAAAGCCTGCCCATCATCCAGCGGCACTAGCAAACCAGTGACGCCAGGGCGCATCATTTCGCTTACACCGCCCACGTCGGTTCCGATCACAGGCAAACCGCTCGCAGCCGCCTCAATAAAAGCGGTACCCATAGCCTCTTGACGGGTGGCCAAACAAAAAATATCGAGACCAGCCAACACGTTGGGAACATCGCGCCGGTTACCCAACAAATGAATCCGTTCGCTTAATCCACTATGCGTGATATGCGCTTGCAACTGTTCAAAAACCGGTGATCCTCCGCCAGCAATCACCAAATGCAGTCGCGGACGCGTCCTTAATAAAGGAAGTATTGCATTGATGAGCTCTAGGTGGCCTTTATTAGGCCGCAAGACTGCGACGCAGCCCACCAATACGTCATCGTCGGATAAATTGAGTTCGGCTCGAAGCGTTGAGTGTGAAACAGGCGCAGTTAATACGACTGGCGTATAGATCGCCTCAACGCGCTCGGGCCGAACTCCGTGGCCGATTAACTGACGACGAACGTAATGACTCACGGTTGTGACCCGGTGCGGCAGCCACGTATAGGTCAGCAAGGAGTTCACCGAACTAGAAAGATGTCGCGTCCGAACAACCAAAGGTACTTTTGCCAAGCGCCCTGCTGCCGCTGCGATCAGGGTATCTTGACGACTATGAGTGTTCAACACATCGAAGCCACCTTTATTCAAGATATTTTTGATTGCAATCACGCCTCGCACAATGTTGACTAAGCCATCCATGAACAAAGTATGAACCACAAACCCCGCCTCGCGCAGACGCTCAGTCAACTCAGCATCAGGTTGGCAAATCGCTTCAAGGTAGTGGCCGCGTTCACGCATCGCCACCATTTCTTTGAAGATACGGTGCTCTTGCCCGCCAAAACTCGTCGCAGCTTCTGAATGGATAATTCGCAAGGGCCGTGCGCTGAGCATCAGTACGCGACCTCAACGTCGCTCGAGGACGTCCAAGTGGTGAGCTGCTCGACCAACGTATCTGACAAGCGTACGCGCCATGAATCGTCAAGCCTGAGCACACACGCCAAATTGTTATTTTCGTAGAGGATCTCAACCGGGGTGCCGCGCGCTGAACTACTTGTATTTGCTCGAAAAGGATCAAGCATTTTTTTAAGCAATATCGCGTCAGCGTTGCCGTTGAGCCGAATGCGCAGCGCTTTTGCACGCGCCTCACGCGCAAGCTGCAAGTCATAAATATTCTCGGCAACGACACGCGCGCCTTTTGAGTGCTCATTGTTAGTGACCTTAACTTGCATGATCACAAGTTGATCTTCGCGCAAGCGATTGCGATGCTGCTCATAGATTTCAGCATAGACCGTGACTTCAACTTGGGCTGAGCCATCATCAATCGTCATGAATTGCAGTTTTCCCTTGGACGTCATCATCGACCGCAGCCCACTAATGACCCCTGCAATCCACTGAGAATCACGCAAGGGTTCAAGTCGCGCCAGGGATTTCGGTGCAAACAAGCGCACTTCATCGCGCCAGACATCAAATAAATGGCCACTGAAAAAATAGCCAAGCGCCGCCTTCTCTTCGGTTAAGCGCGTGTGAAGATTCCAGGGTGCAGTCGAGGCAAGCTCAACGGCAACGACCTCGTGGCTATCATCGCCAAAGAGCGAAACCTGATTGGCACTGCGATCGCGCTGCTCAGCCGCCTCGAGCGCCATCGCCAGAGAAGCGATCAGCGCCCCACGATTGGGCTCGATCGAATCAAAAGCGCCCACACGAATCAGCGCCTCAATATTGCGTTTGTTAACAGCGCGACGATCAATACGACGGCAAAAGTCGAACAAGCTAACAAACGGTCCCTCTTGCCGGGCACGGATAATTTCTTCAACTGCGCCCTGCCCGGTCCCTTTCACTGCGCCCATGCCATAACGAATCGTGCGCGGTGGTAACCCTTCTTGGGTTTTGGTGTCGGCGACCGGCTCAAACCGATAACCCGAGGCGTTTACATCCGGAGGCAGCACTGTAATGCCGTTCGCTAAACAGTCACGCCAGAAAATTTGTACCTTATCGGTGTCGTCCATATCAGACGACAAGGTGGCCGCTAAAAACTCAGCAGGGTGATGGGCTTTAAGCCACGCGGTCTGATAAGCAATCAAGGCATAGGCTGCCGAATGCGATTTATTGAACCCGTAGCCTGCGAAGAGCTCCATCAAATCAAAAAGCTTGACCGCTACTTTGGGGTCATACCCTTTTTTAAGCGCACCCTGTTCAAACAACTCGCGATGCGCAGCCATTTCTTCAGGTTTTTTCTTTCCCATCGCACGACGCAACAGATCGGCCCCACCCAGAGAGTAGCCCCCGATGATCTGCGAGATCAACATCACCTGCTCTTGGTAGACGATAACGCCGTAGGTGCTTTTTAGGGTCGGCTCAAGGTCTGGATGAAAATAATCTACCGTCGCACGACCATGTTTACGATTAACAAAATCATCGACCATGCCAGATTCGAGCGGCCCTGGACGAAAGAGCGCCAACACCGCAATGATGTCTTCAAAGGTATTTGGACGCAGCTTTTTCAGCAGCTCTTTCATGCCTCTGGATTCAAGCTGAAAAACCGCAGTGGTATTCGCGTTACACAGAATCTGATAGGTCGCAGGATCATCAAGCGGCACTGACATGATGTCAAAATCATGTAACTCAGTATTAAATTTACGCACGAAACGCACGGCCCAATCCAGGATGGTGAGATTGCGCAAACCCAAAAAGTCGAATTTCACCAAACCCACAGCTTCGACATCGTCTTTATCAAACTGCGAAACTGCACTGCTCTCGTGCCCCGGTTGGCAATACAACGGGCAAAAATCAGTCAGCTTGCCCGGTGCGATCAATACGCCGCCGGCATGCATACCCACATTACGCGTCAAGCCTTCTAGAGGGCGCGCCAGATCAATCAAGGCACGAACCTCTTCCTCTTTTTCATAGCGTTCTTTGAAAACGGGCTCGTCTTTCAGGGCACGATCAAGCGTCCAGGGGTCAGCGGGATTATGCGGAATTAATTTTGAGAGGCCATCGCACATCATGTAAGGCATATCAAGCACACGGCCCGCATCGCGTACAACGGCCTTGGCACCCAGCGTACCAAAGGTAGCGATCTGGCTGACCGCCGCGCGACCATACTTGGTCTTGACATACTCAATGACGCGTTCGCGATTGTCCTGGCAAAAATCAATATCGAAGTCGGGCATCGACACCCGCTCAGGATTTAGAAAGCGCTCAAATAGCAAATCGTAACGAAGCGGGTCAAGGTCGGTAATCCCAAGCGCATAGGCGACAAGAGAACCGGCTCCGGAGCCGCGGCCTGGCCCAACGGGTACGCCGTTACTTTTACCCCAATTAATAAAATCTTGCACAATCAAAAAGTAACCTGGGAATCCCATCTTGATAATGGTTTCACACTCGAGCTTTAAACGATCTGAATATTGGGCTTGTACATTGGCGCGTTCAGTTGGCTCTGGAAACAACTGCAACATCCGCTTTTTAAGACCAATCTCAGACAACTCGATCAGATAGTCATCGAGCGTGACGCCTTCAGGTGTTGGAAAGTCAGGTAACTGGGGCTGCCCAAGCTCAAGCGTTAAATTACAGCGCTGAGCAATCGCGGCCGAGTTCGCCAAGGCCGAAGGCACGTCGGCAAACCGGCGGGTCATTTCGTCAGAGTCGAGAAGGTATTGGTCTTGCGTAAAATTGTGCGGACGACGAGGGTTGGTAAGGATTTGCCCCTCAGAGATACAGACACGGGCCTCGTGTGCTCGAAAATCAGAGCGATCGAGAAACTGGACCGAGTGGGTGGCTACAACAGGCAGGCCTAATTCAGAAGCAATCGATAACGCTGCCTGCGTGTAAGACTGATCGGTTTCGGCTTCGGTACGCTGCAACTCAAGATAATACGAATCAGGAAATGCTCGTTTCCATTGCCGCGCGTGGGCGACCGCAGCCTCGCGGTTACCCGCCATTAATGCCTGACCGACGTCACCGGCCCGAGCCCCGGATAACACAATCAGCCCTTGCACGTTTGCCAACCATTCGCGGCGCATCTCGGCACGACCGCGATGCGCATTGGTTAACCAGGCTTGCGTCAACAATTCACAAAGCGTTAAATAGCCGGCCTTGTTGGC
>JBAXLV010000139.1:0-6384 GCA_037134635.1 Alcaligenaceae bacterium | reverse complement strand
CCTTGGTTATCAGGTTCTGGCGTGGCTGCGAGTGGCGCCTATGCCTCGCGCCTTGGCTTGCCGGGCATACCGGTGCAAGCCGAAACGGTGGCGTTGAACACGTTATTTGAATTACAACGTACCTGCGGGGTGCGACTGCATATTTGTCGCGTGTCGTCTGCAGCCGGTATTGAATTAGTGCGCGCTGCCAAGCGTGAAGGCCTACCTGTCACGTGTGATGTGTCGGCCAATCATGTGCATTTAACTGATGTAGATATTGGCTATTACGACAGTAATTTTCGTTTAGATCCACCGCTGCGTGGTCAACGCGATCGCGATGCGATTCGTGCTGCGCTCGCAGATGGCACGATTGATGTCGTATGTTCAGACCACACGCCAGTCGATGATGATGGCAAGATGTTGCCGTTTGCTGAAGCTGAGCCGGGCGCGACGGGCCTTGAGCTGTTGCTTTCTTTGACCTTGAAATGGGCGAACGACAGCAAAACTTCGTTGTCTGATGCCATTGCGCGCGTGACGAGCGGTCCAGGCCGAGTGTTAACGGGCGCGTGCTCCGAAGCCGCTTTTGCCGGACAGCTCGGTGTAGGTGCTCCGGCTGATTTGTGTGTAGTGGATCCAAACGCTTTTTGGCAGGTGAATCGAGAATCATTTTTGAGCCAAAGTCAGCACACGCCATTTTTGGGAATGGAAATGCCTGGCAAAGTATGTCTGACCATTGTTCGGGGTCAAGTCGCGTGGGAGCTTGTTGATTGAGGTTCTTGCGGTTTGTGGCCCGAGCAACCGCGGTAAGCGTATGGGTGCTCTGCGGTTTGTTGATGATTGGTTTGCTTTATCTAATCGTCGGACTTGCGGCTCGGCTCTGGCTTAAAAAATACTGGTCAAAAATATTGCTCTGGTTATGTGGCGTTCGAGTGACGCCACATGGCGAACCGACACTTGAACACGCAGTCCTGTGGGTTTCAAATCATATTTCTTGGCTTGATATTTTTGCATTGAACGCAGTGCGTGCAACAGCGTTTATTGCAAAAAGTGAGATCCGGCGTTGGCCTGTCCTCGGCTGGTTGGTGGCGGGTGCGGGTACGATCTTCATTGAGCGCGCCTCGCGCCACGCGGTGCATCGCGTGGGTTTGTCGATGCAAGCGCACTTCGCTCAAGGACAGGTCGTTGGTTTGTTTCCTGAAGGCACGACCTCATCCGGTTTTGATCTGCTGCCGTTTTATGCAAATCTTTTTGAGCCAGCGCGTAAATCTGCCGTACGGATCCAGCCGGTAGCGCTCTTGTACTTTCAACACGCGAGGCGCAGCGACGTGGCGGCGTTTGTGGGTGAACAGACTTTAATCAATAGCTTGTGGCAAGTATTGAGTGCGCAAGGGCTTTCGATCGAACTTCATTTTTTAGCGCCGATTATGCAGGCCAATGTGGCAGAGGCGCCCCCTCGGGCTGAGTTAGGGCGTTTAGCGCGCCATGCGATCGCTGAGGTGGTGGCACAAAAAAGCGCTTGAGGTCGAATGACTTCAAGCGCGACTCGTTCAACGGTTAAGCAGCAACCCTTAAGCAGTAACCGTTGCGTGAGGGCTGCTTAACATCCTTGGCATCTTGGGTGTGCACGCAAGCGTGGATACACGCCTAAGGCATTGTTTGAAAAAATCTGTTTCTTTTGCGTTAAATCTGCAGATGGTGAGGCATCGATATAGCGTTTTGTATCATCAAAATAAAAATTAGTCAGCGGATCAATACCTTGTACTGCACCCACAGTTTCAGAAGCAAACAAAATATTCTTGGCCGGAATCACTTTTAATAAGAGGTCGATGCCCGGTTGGTGATACACGCAGGTATCAAAGAACACATTATTTAAAACTTTTTGTTCAAGGGGCGGCAAGCCCATGTCTTGCGCACGGCCGCGATAGCGTCCCCAATGGTAAGGCACTGCGCCGCCGCCATGTGGGATGATGAATTTCAGTGTGGGAAAATCTTTAAAAATATCTGATGTCATGAACTGTACAAAGGCAGTGGTATCGCCATTGATGTAGTGTGTAGCCACTGCGTCAAAATGCGGATTGCACGAGCCGCTGACATGAATCATGGCGGGGATATCAAGCGCCACCATTTTTTCGTAAAGCGGGTACCACCATTTTTTATCCCACAGCGGCGGGTCGCTCCAGCGTCCGCCCGTTGGATCGGGATTGATATTGGCGCCAATAAAGCCATATTCGTTGATGCAACGGTCAAGCTCTTCAAAGACCCGTGCGCCGGGTGCAACGCCGGGCGCTTGAGGCAGTTGGCACACACCGACAAAATTCTCGGGATACATTTTGCAAACGCGATGAATGATCTCGTTGTTATAACGGGCCCACACGACGTTGGTCTCTTCGTTGCCACGATGATGATCCATGCCAACCGCACGCGGAGAAAAAATCGTCAGATCAATGCCGCGCTCACGCATGATACGCAGTTGATTGTTATCGATGCCATCGCGAATCTCGGCGTCTGACACGGCAGGTGGGGCTGCCGTGGGAGCTTTGCCGGTTCGATCAAATTCTGCAATTTGATCGGTACGAAACTGTGCGACTTGAGGTGGCGTGGTGGTGAAGTGGCCGTGAACATCAATAATCATGGTGAGGGGTGTCTCGTTAAAAATTGTTTGATAACGCGTGCAAAGGGGTTGATCGGAAACGCGTTGGCTCAACGCTTGCCAGTCAAGTCGAAAAATCCAGATTAAATTCAGACAGTAATTTTTTCATAAAGACAGCTTCGTCTGCAATCAGCGTGGTGGTTTGCGCAGTCGTGAGGTCCAGTGGCTCAAGACCACTTTTGCGCAGTTTTTCTGCGATCGACGGGCTATTAACAACTTTGTTCAGCGTTGCATGTAACGCGGCGACGACCGCGGGTGGCGTACTGGCGGGCCCAAAGACACCAAACCACGACGGGATCGTAGCGCCCTTTAAGACCTGTGTCAGCGATTGAACGCCAGGCAAGCTCGGAATCGACTTTGGTTGCACAATTCCTATCCAGCGTAGTTTGCCGGCAGCGACCATGGGTCCGCCAACGGGAATCGTGGTCACTACGGCATCTAGATGTCCGCCGGCCGCGTCCGCAATCATGGGCGCGCCTCCTTTATAAGGGACCATCGTCAGGTTCAGCGCTGCTGAGCGTTCAAGCAACAGCGCCGCGAGGTGGTGCGGAGAGCCAATGCCCGCTAAGCCAACGCGCAAGGGTTGTGGCGATGAACGCGCTTTAGCTAAAAACTCATCAATGGTGTTCACACCGAGCTGCGTCGTGACAGCCAATACTAGAATCATATCGACCATTGCAGCAACGGGTACTAAGTCTTTGTACGGATCAACATTTTTAGAGGCAAGTTGTGGCACAAAAGGATTGGTAGAGAGCGTCGAGTTGCCAAAGACGCCGAACACGCCCGCATCACCAGGCTGTCGGGCAACAAATTCAGTGGCGATATTGCCTGCTGCACCGGCTTTGTTTTCAATAATCACGGCGCCACCAATTTCGTGCGCCACGCCCTCACCGATCGTGCGTGCGGTGAAGTCTGCGACGCCGCCCGCCGGATAGCCGACCAAAAAGCGTAATTGTTTACCAGCCAATACTTGAGCGTTCGCAGCTGGCGCGAGCCCCGCGATCCAGGCCCCAGCCATCCCCGCGAGCAGTTGTCGTCTGTGCATACTTGTCTCTTTTTGTTTGTTGTGCGTTTGTTATATTCTAAGCCGCCTAGCCTAGCAACCACTTTTGGTGTGCTTTTATTTTGGTGTGACCGCCTAAGAAACGGTAAAACCGCTTGGCATCACCCCGCCGCTTAGGCTAAAACCATAGCAAAATCATCAGGAATCAAAGAAATGACGCAATGGAATGACCCAAATACGCAGGCTTGGATTGATCAGTACGAGCAGCGTGCGGTTCGACACTCGGTTGATGTGGGCGATCATCAGGTGAGCTGGCGGCAATACGGCGAGGCCTCGGGCGAACCCTTGTTGTTGATTCATGGTGGCCACGGAAGTTGGATGCATTGGGCGCGCAATATCGATGCGCTTGCACAAAAATTTTCATTGTTTGTTGTTGATCTGCCCGGTTACGGGGATTCGAGCGACCCACTCTTTGGTGAGTTTGGCGACATGATCGCCGTCACGGCGCAAAGCATTACTCAATTGCTAGGCGCTAATACACCGTTTCAGCTCTCAGGCTTTTCATTTGGTGGCTTGGTATCAGCGAACTTGGCGGCCCAGGGACTGCCTGTCAAAAGTTTGGCGATTCTGGGCCCCGGCGGTCATGGTGGCCCGCGGCGCGAACGTGGCAAGCTAGTCAACTGGAAGCGCGCCGTCTCGGACGAAGAGTTGCGCGAGGCGATGCGCTTTAATTTGTGGGCGCACATGATTTATGCCGATGAGGCCATTGATCCGTTTGCACTCGATATCCACACATATTCGTGTGTGCAAACGCGCTTTCGTAGTCGCGGGATTTCAGGGCGTGGGTTGCTTGGCCCTGCGCTTGAGGATTACAACGGTAAAACGCTCATCGTTTGGGGTGAGCACGATATCACCTGCGATCCTGAGTATCTGATGGCCAATATGATTACACCCTTCCCCGAGCGAAAAGGGATCATCTTGCCTGATGTGGGTCATTGGGTGCAGTACGAGGCGCCAGAGCAAACCAATGCAATCATGCTCGATTGGTTTAGTTCGGTTCGTTAGTCTTCGCTTCGCGCCAAGCCTTGCGGGCACGAAATTTGGACGGTGCGGCGGTCTTGCAGGCGAACTGCTGTCAGTTCACCGCCCCAAACGCAACCAGTATCCAAACAGATGACCCGCTCGCGTAGCAAGAGTTTTAAGGTTGACCAATGACCAAAAACCATTGTGACATCTTTGGTTGCGCGGCCCTTTACATCAAACCATGGCACGAGATCGCCTTCGTGTTGTTCTGGGCTACCCTTGAGTGAAAGCACCATGTGCCCATTGCTTGTGCACATGCGTAAGCGGGTGAGCGCATTGATGATGACGCGTAGTCGCTTGCTCCCTGAGTGTCCTTCTTTCCAGTGATCAGGTTCGTTGCCGTACATCTTTTGCAGATTCTTTTGCCAGTTGGGGCCGCGCAGCATTTTCTCAACTTCGTTTGCTAGAGAAAGTGTTTTTTGAACATCCCATTTTGGTAAAACACCAGCGTGCACCATTAAATGATCAAGCTCGAAGTGCGCCATCGGGCGCCAACGCAACCAGTTAATCAAGTCTTCGCTGTCGGGGGCTTCAAGGATCTCGAGTAAGGTATCGTTTTTGCCAAGACGTCGAACGCCCGCAGCGATGGCGAGTAAATGTAGATCGTGATTGCCTAAAATTGCTACGCTGCGTTCTTCGAGCGCCATCAGACGTCGCAGAGTCGCTAAAGATTGAGAGCCGCGATTCACTAAATCACCTGCGAACCAGAAGCGGGCGAGTGGCTCTTGCGCAATCTCGGGGTGTGCCAGCAATTCGTCCAGCGAAGCGCAACAGCCTTGAATATCGCCAATCATCCAGATGCTATGCATACTCATACCGCTGATTTTCGACCAAGCCAGACATTGAAGGTTTTACTGATGATCGCATTACGATGCTCCATCGCAAAGATTGCGGTCAGTGCTAAAAGCGTTGCGACTACGTTTGGTAGCAGAGCGGTGACAACCGGGGGCCATTTGTAGAGCAAACCGACGTTGAGGGCCAGTTGATTAATCATAAAAAAGCCAGTGCCGAGCAGGATCCCTAAAAACACTTTGGCACCGACGCCACCGCGCCGCGTTTGCATGAATCCGATCGGGGCAGCAATTGTGAGCATCACGACTAGGGTAAACGGGTAAGCAAGCTTGCGCCAAACCGCCACGACCTGACGATCAGATTGCAACTGATTGCGGTCAAGATACTGAATGTAATCATGCAAGGCTTTGAGCGTCATGCGTTCGGGCGTTAAGATGCGTGCGACCAGACGCTCTGCGCTCAAGGTTGTTTCAACTTTGCGCGACGCGATTTTTTCTTTGACAACGACGGGTCGCTCAGAGACCTTAGCGTCGGCGAGTACCTCTCTAACTTCAGGGGAAATGCGCGTTTCGATTACGTTTTCCATGATCAGATTACCGTCGACAAAGCGAGCAGACTCGGCTGTAGACATGAGCGACAAGGCTGTGCCATCCGGAAATTCGTAGATACGCAAGTCGGCAGCATTGCCCGAGGCTAGCAGACGACCAATATTGATAATGCGTGTACCGCCGTCACTGGTCGGTTCTTTGAACCAGTACCCACTGACCAAGCGTCCGCCTTCGACCCGACCACGCATCAGCAAATTCGCTTCGCTGCTTTTGATTTCAGCTATGGGGGTGATGAACTCAGAAAGTACAGTCGCAGCCAGCACAATGGG
>JBAXLV010000138.1:0-6403 GCA_037134635.1 Alcaligenaceae bacterium | reverse complement strand
CGGTATCAAGTTCTTTTTTCTCAAGGCCCAAGGTGTAACGTCCGTCTTTGCCAAATTCTGAGGCTGCAATATCTAGGGCGATACTGACGTCTTGACCGGGAATAAAGCCAGCGGCTTCAATTGACATCACTAAAACATCTAATGCTTCTTCGTTATGTGCAAACGCGGGCCACCAGCCGCCTTCATCTGCGATGCCTTGAGAAGAGCCACGTTTTTTCATTAATAAACCCGCGTGTCGGTATACCTCGGCGGTCATTTCCATTGCCTGTGCGAAGCTGCGTGCGCCTGTGGCGATCACCATAAAGTCTTGGATGTCGACGCGACGATCTGCATGCGCACCACCACCAAAAATCTGTATTTGAGGCAACGGTAGTTGAACCACTGCGTCTTTGGCTAGATAACGCCAGAGCGGCAAGTGCGATTGTGCAGCCGCGGCATGTAGCGCCGCTAATGATGTTGCGATCAACGCATTGCCACCCAGGCGTGATTTGTCGGCGGTACCGTCTAACGCGATGAGCAGTGCGTCAATTTTTTCTTGTTCGCTCACTTCAAGGCCGATCAACGCAGGGGCAATTTCTTTTTGAATTCCTTGAATCGCCTGCATAACATCAAGTCCACCAAAGTGCGGCCCGCCATCGCGTCGCTCAAGCGCTTCGCGTGTACCGCGAGAGGCACCAGCAGGGGCAATGCCGCGCCCGAGAGCCCCTGATTCAGTGATGATGTCGACTTCAACGGTTGGGCGTCCGCGCGAATCCCAGATGCGTCGTGCCTGAACCTGTTTAATCCGACTCATTTTTTAAACTCCTGACCCCAACGTGTATGGATGGTAGAAAACGAAAGACCGTCTTGCGTTAAAAATTCGATTGCAAGCTTGCGTACGCTTGCAACAGGCGCGGCAGCAAGGTACTCGACAGGTGATTTGCCATCAATACGGGCAAGCAGCAACCCAGGTAACAGGGTCACGATCCTGTCTTCGAGCGCTTGAGTGGGCTCCCAAGTGACTTCGTATAGATAAGCATTCAAAAAATCGTGCGCACACTGCAAGAGTGCAGTCAAAGATCCTGGCAGATGAGCCGCTTTCAAGAAAAAATGATTGAGGCAGAACGCAACATCAAAGGCTGGATCGCCATACCAAGCGCACTCAGCATCTAACAAGATCGGCCCTGAGGGCGCTAGCAAAATATTTTTTGGACTGACGTCACCGTGAACCAAAACCTTTTTATTTTCTTGTGTACGAACGATAAGCGCTTTTAAATGCGCGCTTAAAGGAGGGTGTTGCCGAGCCGCCTCTTCGAGATAAGGCTCAAGTCGAATCGCATAAAAAGCCTCATCGTGCGCGAACCGTTTTGCGATATCTTCTTGAAGACTTGTTTGAGCGTGGATTTGCCCAAGTATTTTTCCAAGCTGCGTGGCGACCTCTGGATTGATTCGATTCGCTAGAAGCTCTGCCTTCCAGTTTGGATTTTCAGGCCCAAGATATTGCATTACAAAACTTTTGCTGGCTTGGTCAACGCCTAACACTCGAGGGACAGACTGAGGTGAAATCTTTTCAACGACTTGTAGCCAGTCGATTTCAGCAAAGACCCGATCGACTGGCGCCAACCATTGCTTAGCAACTTTTAATTGCGGGAGTGCTTGTTTTAAACAGTACTGTCCTTGCGCCGTCGTTAGGTGAAAGATATTTGACGAAACACCGCCTGTCATTGCGGTGATATTGATGGAGTCATTTGTTTGAGCAAGGTTCAAACGAACTAGAATTTGCTGAATGGCTGAGTGATCTTTAGCCAAGTCTTTGAAGGTTGCTGCGATCTGTTGATCGCGTACGCTCTGCGCAACCTCTTTTCCTTTATCAAATTCTTCTTTAAGCTTTATGATCTCTTCAGGGCTCACTCGTTCGATATTGGCATAATCGAGTTTCCAAACGTGTGAGTCGTTCCATCGAAGAGGCGACTGTACGGTAGTGCGAGCCGAGACTGCGCTTTCTAATACTTTGAGTGCGAGTTCAAGCGTCTTGCGTTGCGAAGCTGGATCATGCGGTTTGCCAGCTGCGTTGCCAAGCGGAAAATCGCTGAATAAAAATCTTGGTACGCCGCAATGCTCGACGATATCCTTGGCACAGCCCATTAACACCGTTGGGATCCCGTTGGCTTCAAGGTGACGGGCGATTAGGCTGAGCGTTTGATGACAAACAGGGCAGTTTGGAATCAAGATAACAGCCTCGACCCCATCCGCGCGGCAACGCTTCAGAACCTCAGGCGCATCAACCTCAATTGTGTGACGTTGACTTCGATTTGTCGGGGCACCATAAAAAAAAGGCGCGATCTTTCCGACAATTTTTTCGTGAGCCAGTTCGCGTAGCATGGGCAAGGCAAACCAAGTGTTCGCGTCTTTCATACTTGTATGTTTGCGATCAACCGCAACGTGCGATACCCGTAAATCGTGATCTTTGCTGGTGTCGCCTGAATAAACAGTAAAAAACTTGGCAGCTGAGTTATACGTTGAGCCTGGTCCTTGATTTCCTTTGTCAGGCTGATAGGGCGCTGCTGTTGTCACGATCGTGACACAAGTCTCTTTAATCGGTTTGCCTAATTGGGTAAACGGTGTATCCGCAAAATGAGCCCAGCGATAGGGATTGCCGTAGCCTAAGGTTAGATACCAATCGCGGGTGCGTTGCATGTAAGCAATAGGCTGATCTTCGTCACTGACAAAGCCGAGCAGTTGATCGAGTTCGCTTTGCGATAATTTAGCTGATTGAGTCATAAAAAAGGTCGTTTTGTCGTTATTTAGAGTCTAGCTTAAAACAGTATTTCTATCTAAGCCTGACACTTTGGCCGGCAAATCGAATACCTAGTCCAGAAGAGATCTGCGTGAAGACTATACTTCTGAAAATCTCCTCTAACTTCCAGTCGATCTGCAGGTCTGTTTCTTGACGTCAGCGAGCCCTGATTTTCCAATTCGAGTGTTGTCGCTCATTCCGCCAATGACACAACTCAACACTCCCTATCCGTCAACGGCCTATCTGACGGGTTTTTTGCGTTCGCGTGGTTTTGAGGCCGTTCAAGAGGATTTGGCCTTGGCGTTGGTGCTTCGCCTTTTATCGCGCGAGGGTCTTACGCAGGTTGCTGAGATTATTGAACGTATGCCGCTTGCGCAGCATTCCGAGACAATCCAGTCCTTTGTTGCGCAGCGTGCGCAATACTTTGCGACGATTCAACCTGTGATCAAGTTTTTGCAAGGGCATGACTCAACACTTGCGCACCGTATTGTCAGTCGTCAGTATCTGCCAGAAGGGCCACGCTTTTCGACCCTGGATGTCTACATTGATGACGAAGGCGGTGATCCCTTAGCCTGGGCTTTTGGTGCACTTGGCTTAAATGACAAAGCCAAACACCTCGCGACGCTTTATCTGAATGATCTGGCGGATTTGTTGCGAGACGCCATCGATTCGCGTTTTGAGTTTGTTCGCTATGCCGAGTCGTTGGCGGCGAGTCAGGCAAGTTTTGAATCGTTGGCACAAGCCTTGGCCGCACCAAGAAACCTGATTGATGACACGCTTTCACTTTTAACGCATGAGGCGTTGAATCTTCACAAGCCAACGGTTGTGCTCATTTCTGTCCCATTTCCAGGTTCTGTGTATGCGGCGTTTCGTATTGCTCAAACTATTAAGGCATTTAATCCGAAAATCGTGACCCTGCTGGGCGGTGGGTTTGTGAATACCGAACTCCGTGAACTCACTGAGCCACGGGTCTTCGATTATTTTGACTATGTGACGTTAGATTCTGGCGAACGGCCTCTGTTGTCGCTCTTGGCATGCCTGCGGGGGCAGCGTTCAAAGAAACGTCTGGTGCGCACCTATTTACGTGATGCCCAAAAGCAGACGGTGCAGTACGTCAATATGGTCGAGCCCGAGGTGCCCTTCGAAGAAGTGGGTACGCCTACCTGGGATGGGTTGCCCTTAGATCGCTATCTATCGTTACTCGACATGCTCAATCCTATGCATCGGCTGTGGAGCGATGGTCGTTGGAACAAACTCACGGTCGCACACGGTTGTTACTGGAAAAAATGCAGTTTCTGTGATGTCAGTCTGGACTACATTGGTCGCTATGAAAGTGCTTCGGCGACGGTATTAGTTGATCGTATTGACGCGATTGTGCAAGAGACTCGCCAAACAGGTTTTCACTTTGTAGATGAAGCGGCGCCGCCTAAATCACTCAAAGCACTGGCAACTGAATTAATTAAACGAGATACCGGTATTTCGTGGTGGGGCAATATTCGTTTTGAAAAAACCTTTACTCCTGCGCTATGTGAGTTACTCGCTCAAAGTGGCTGTATCGCCGTATCAGGCGGTTTAGAGGTCGCTTCGGATCGACTGTTGACCTTGATGAAAAAAGGGGTCTCAGTTGATCAGGTTGCGCGCGTCACCCGTGCCTTTAGTGATGCTGGTATTTTGGTACATGCTTATTTAATGTATGGATTTCCGACTCAAACGGTGCAGGATACGGTTGATGCACTTGAATACGTTCGTCAGTTATTTGCCAATGGCTGTATTCAAAGCGGTTTTTTTCATCGGTTTACTTGTACGGTGCACTCGCCTGTAGGACTTAAGCCGCAAGAGTATGGCGTGACGCTCAAACCCTTACCACCAGTAAGTTTTGCTAAAAATGATGTGCTGTTTATTGATCCCACGGGCGTTGATCATGCTGCGTTGGGCGTCGGCCTCAGAAAAGCTATCTACAACTATATGCACGGCCTCGGTCTAGAAGAGGATGTACGCAGTTGGTTTGACTTCAAAGTGCCTCGAACCACCGTCGCGCGCCAACGGATTGAGCGGGCTTTGGGGCAATCACGCGATTTTGAGCCTTGATAACAGGGCTCTATTCGGCGTCTTGCTCTTTTAGCCACCGCTTAAGAGATGCATCATCGCGGACCGTAAGTAAATCACTCTTGATCGCAGAGATTTCAGAATGCAGGCGCCGTTGCACGGTTGCTAAATGACGACTCAAAGAGGCCTCATTCACGGTTGCAGCAGGAGACATTCCAAACTCACTGATAGCATCAAGTTCAACATCGCGTAACTCGCGTTGAATACCTTGTGTTCGTTGAGCAATGATGCTGGTGAGGGCCGCAATTTTGTCGTGTGCAAGATTACTGGCAATTTGAGCTTCAGTCAGTTTAGCTTCAAGTTGCAGGTGCAGCAGGGTGAGTAGATCGCCACGACCGTACGCTGTGTTGGCGTCGCTCATCATTTGGGTTTTGCGGGCACGTTCGGTGGGATCGTGTTCGCGATCAGGATGCACCGCACTAGCGAGTTGTCGATAAATCGTGCGCAGTGCCCCCTGTGCATCGCTGAGTAACTGCTCAGCTTGTAACTGGCTAGCAGTTTTTGTACGTTGATTTTTGCGTTTTTCTTTTTGACGCTCACGCTGCTCGGCCTGTTTGCGTAATTGTTCAAATTTGGCGTGCAACACGTCATCAACGGTTTCGAAGGGCTCGTCTTCTTCGAGCGCGCGGCCCATTGTTTGTTCAAAATAGGCTTGCGCTTCGCGTGCCTGTGCTTGCTGAATGTCGGCTAATGATTCATCGCTATGCGCATCATGCAGCGTGCGCATCTCGTGATCGCCCGCTAAGGCAAAATCGAGCGCGAGCTTGCAGATCAGACGATGCATCAGTTTTTGATACCTGATCGGCAGGCCGCCTTTCTCTACACGCTGATGTAGCCAGATCACCATACACTTACGCAGGGTTTCCTGACGTCGTTGTAAAGGCTTGAGCGTGGTTTGATGAACCGTACGGTGTTGATCGACTAAGGTGCGTAACCCCCTAATTTTCAGGGTCAGGCGTTCAGCTTGTTTAACAAGCTCGCTGAAATGCTCTTGCTCAGGCGTGAGTGCTTGATCAACGGGCGCAACGACAGGCGAGGTTTCGATAAGATGCGACAGTTTGAGGGTGTCCTGACAGTGATTGATTTCAAGTTAACCACGTAGTTTACTCGCAGCTGACCGAACTACCCGATTCGGGTCGATATTATTCGGCTTGAGCAGTTCCCAGAGCGGCTACTTCTTTTGATCCATAAAAACGATCAGATCGCGAAAGATTCTGGTGTATTCGTTCATTTCATCATCCATACCCTGAGGGCCTTTGACGTCAAGAACCAGGCCATGTTTTTCAGCAAATTTAGCGAACTCTGGGCTTTTGCCGATCGCAAGTGAGGTCGCGATGATTTTCTCTTTGATGTCGTTCGGCATTCCTTTTGGGGCAACGATGCCGTACGAGGCCGGTAATGTCACGTTGTAGCCAGCCTGCACAACTGAGGTGGCTTCCGGAAAGGCAAAATATTTTTCTTTAGTAAAGGCTGCAATGACACGTATTGAACCAGCCTGAGCGTGCGCTAACATGGTTGGCG
>JBAXLV010000137.1:0-6413 GCA_037134635.1 Alcaligenaceae bacterium | reverse complement strand
CCCAGGACAAATCGGAATTGCCATCAGTGGGGCCTGAACAATCGGCATAGGCGAGACTTTTACGGATCGCGGAATCGCGTGGGCCTGCAGAGTGCCGTCTGCGAGCGCCGCGTTGTATTGGGCTAAGGTTTCTACAAAAGCATCAGACGGAACGCCCATTTTTTCAGCTAAGGCCGCCGCGGTCTCGGCCCGCAAGATGGTGCCGCCCGCACGCTCAAGCAAGGGATTTGCAGGAATCCGCGCCGAGGTGCCCGGCCCCTCCCAAATGGCTCGGTCAAATACTGCAAATAATTTGTCAGTCTTTGCATGCGCCGCTAGCTCATTGGCCAAGTGCACGCCTGAGCGACCTTCATCGACAAAACGCTTGCCCGTGGCGTCAACGACAATGCCTGCAGTGGCGATCGCGTCAACCTCTGGGTATGGCCAGACCTGATCGTTATGCTTGGCGTCGCTACACAACGCGGGTCCATAAAAGCGATTGCCAGGCGTTAGCGTGGCACCTGCTGCTAAGGCCATTGTTAAACCGTCACCATAACCCGTTCGCGCACCTCGCTGAAACACCGAATCGAAAGGTGCGCCGATATGCCGTTCGAACAACGTGCGATTAGCTTGAAACCCTCCGTCTGCAATCAGGCAGTAGGGCGCGTGCCACGCTTGTTGCTCGCCCAAACAGGCACCTCGTACACCGACGCAACGACCCTGCTCAAGTATCAGCTCGGTCGCCCGCGCGCCTAGCTGCACTGTGCCGCCACGCTCAACGAGCTCAAGCGCTAATCGGCGCAAAATTAAATCGGGGCCGCGTTCTTGCCAATCAAGCCCCGCCTTGAGTGCGCGCGGAGGCGCCATGCACCAACGATAACCTTCTTGCGGATTAAAACGCATAAACTTGGCGCCCTTACCCTGCAACCAGGTAATCAGCCGTGCACCCGTTTGCGCCAGGGCACGTGCCAACTCGGGCTTGGCCTGATTACCCGTGACGCGAGCGATATGCTGCTCTAAATCTTGTTCTTCGCGAAACGGATCACGAAAACCAATATGCAAGATACCGCCTGACTGCCTCGAATTGTTCGGGTAAGCAATGCCCTCACCTTGCTCAAGCACCAAAGGTCGTAACCCCAGTTCAGCCGCGCGTACACCCGCAGTCAAGCCCGCGATACCGCCCCCGATCACAATCAAATCGTATTTGATGTTCGATTCAGTCATTCAAAAAACCGTGTTGGCTTCATTTTCCAAGAGAAATCGGCACAATCTTCGCAGCCACTGCAGCCGCTTGCCAAAGTTTTAACTCGGCATCGAAGAACGTGTCCATCTCTTTAGGTGAGCCACCCATCGGATCAATCGCCTGTTGGTTAAACTTTTGAATGACCTCAGGAAGTACAAGAATCTGATTAATCTCTTTGTTCAACAAATTGACGATGGCATCCGAGGTGCCCGCCGGTGCAGACAGTCCCATCCAATACCCAGTCGCAATATCGGGCAAACCAGATTCGGCCAAGGTGGGTACGTCTGGCAAATAAATTGACCGCTTCGCTGAGGTCACAAACAAGGGCTTCAGGTCACCACGCTTGATGAACTCTCGTTGCGCAGAAATCGTGCCAAAGTATCCAATTAAATTTCCACCCAACACATCGGTGACCGCAGCCATCGCACCTTTATAGGGGATGTGGTTCAGCTGTACCTGCGCGCGATCTGCAATCAGCTCCATCAATAAATTATGGATTGTGCCGATGCCAGACGAGCCATATGTAAACTGACCTGGATTTTTTTTCGCATACGCAATCATGTCTTGCGAATTATTGATACCTAACTTGGGCGTCACCGCAAAGACATTGTCTGCAACGCCAAGCAAGACGATATTTTTCATATCCTTCTTAAAATCAAACGGAAGGTTGGTATAAATCCAAGGGTTAATGGCGGTGGTAATGGTTGTTAAATAAAGGCTGTAACCATCTGGCGCCGCTTTTGCCACAGCATTCGTCCCAATAATCGTGTTGGCACCTGCTTTATTTTCGATCACGACCGGTACTTTGAGACGCTCGCTTAAACCGCGCCCAACCTCACGCGCCAAGAAATCAGTTGAGGCGCCCGGTGCTACGCCTAATACGATCTTGATCGGTTTATTGGGATAGATGTCTTGCGCTTGGACCGCGCCGCAGTATAAAAACGTATTGCAAAGCAACAGCCCAGCCGCAATGATCGTTTTAAACATAGCCAAATCTCCTTTTTTTTGTATCCGCACTGCCCTATGCCAAAATACTGAAAGTACTTTACATTGAATAACGGGGCGCCGTCCGCCCACTATAACAAGTCAACCGAGAGACCTCACCATGCCCTTTTACGAAAAAGGTAGTACCAAGATCCACTACAGAGAAACCGGCTCGGGCTTTCCGATGCTGATCTTACCGGGCGGCGGCCTCAACGCCACCACGGCGTTTTGCTCAACAACCTCGCCCTTTGATCCCATGGAAGAGTTTCGCGACACCTATCGCTGCATCATTGCTGATTCACGTCATGCGAACAAAGGCTATTCAACAGGCCCGCTCGAGGTTGATCGCCCTTGGGACGCGTACACAGATGACCAGCTTGGTTTGATGGATCATTTGGGGATCGACAAATTCTTAGTCATGGGCTTTTGTATTGGCGGCCCCTACATTTGGAACCTGCTCAAAAGAGCGCCGGGGCGTGTCGTCGCGGCCATCCACGCACAACCCAGTGGCTTTCGCCCTGAAATGCCTGAACTATTTCGCGGCGGCAACATGAAAGATTGGGCACCAACGCTTTGTGCGCAGCGCCCTGGTGTCACCATGGAAATGGCGCATACGTTCTTAACCAACATGTATACCAACAGAAGCGATTTCGTCTTTACGGTCGATCGCGATTTTGTGCGTAAGTGCAGTACGCCAACGTTGGTATTACCTGACGATAGCGTGCACCATCCTTATGCTGTTGCCAAAGAGGTGGTCGACCTGTGTCCAGGTGCAGAGGTCAGCATTTACCCCTGGAAGCAACCGACCAGCCTAGTACCACAGGCAGTTGCACACATTCGCACCTTCTTGGCCAAGCACGCGCCTAAATAGTCCCTGCCAAAGGCTATTAAGCCTCTAGCAAGTGACAGCTGACCATTCGGCCTGAACCCAGCACTGTTTGCACGGGTTCAGTCGTTTTGCAACGTTCAAGGGCGACTGGGCAGCGCGTATGAAAGTGACAGCCGCTCGGGCGCTTAATGGGGCTCGGGACATCACCCTGCAAGACCATACGCTGCGTTTTTTTCTGCGGATCTGGCACTGGGACCGCTGACAGCAACGCCTTGGTATAGGGATGCTGTGGGTCAGAAAACAATTCGCGACGCTCAGCAAGCTCAACGATTTTTCCAAGATACATCACAGCAACGCGATGTGTCATGTGCTCGACAATCGCCAAGTCATGGCTAATAAATAACAACGCTAAACCAAGCTCTTGTTGTAGGTCTTGCAGCAAATTAACGATCTGCGCCTTCACAGATACATCAAGTGCTGAAACAGCTTCATCGCAAATAATAAGATCGGGTTCGGCCGCCAAGGCCCGTGCGATACAAATGCGCTGGCGCTGACCACCTGAAAACTCATGCGGCCAACGTCCGCCGGCGTCTTTACCCAGTCTGACTTTTTCTAATAACTGCGCAACGCGCGAGTCAACCTCGGCCTCAGCGTGCGCGAGCCCAAAGTTACGAATCGGCTCAGCAATGATGTCACGCACCCGCATTCTGGGATTCAAGCTGGAAAAGGGATCTTGAAAAATAACTTGTATACGCTTGCGTAAGGGCCTCAAGGTACTTGCACTGAGCGAATCAATTCTTACGCCATCAAGCCACACCTCTCCGGCAGTCAAATCAAAGAGGCGCAAAATCGAACGACCTACTGTTGATTTGCCACAGCCTGACTCGCCAACTAAGGCGAGCGTTTCACCTTTACGAATTGAAAATGAAACATCGTCGACCGCGTGTACCTGGCCAGTTACCCTGCTAAATAAGCCGGTTTTAATCGGAAAAAATTTCTGCAGATGACGAACCTCGAGTAACACGGGGTTTTCGTTTTGGTGCATGGCTTCTGTTTGTGAGGTGTTAGTCATTTGCAAACGCCATTTCACCCGCAAAGTGACAGGCCACCAAATGGCCTTGGCCTTTGTTCTGCATCGCGGGTGCGATTTCGTGACAGGGCTCTTTTGCCAGAGGGCAGCGCGAAGCAAAGACACAGCCCTTAATCTTTTGCTTCAAACTTGGGACTAAGCCTGGAATTTCTTTTAAGCGCGAAGTATGCCCCTGCAGCGATGCTCCTAACTTAGGAACAGCACCCAACAAGCCTTGTGTGTAGGGGTGCAAGGGGTGCGCAAATAATTCACCAACCGGAGCCTCTTCAACTTTACGTCCGGCATACATCACCATCACGCGCTCAGCGACCTCGGCGACCACACCCAGATCATGTGTAATCAACACAATCGCTGCACCGATTTTATTTTTAAGATCTGCCATCAAATCCAGAATCTGCGCCTGAATCGTGACATCTAATGCTGTGGTCGGTTCGTCAGCAATCAACAGGCGTGGATTGCACGCCAACGCCATTGCAATCATCACGCGCTGACGCATACCGCCCGACAACTGATGCGGATACTCATTCAAACGACGTGGCGCCTCTGAAATCCCAACAAGCTCCAACATTTCAGTCGCACGCGCGTTGGCTTGCTCGCCACTAATCGCTTGATGCAACAGCAAGGTTTCACGCAACTGTCGCCCGATCGAGAGCACAGGATTCAAACTGGTCATCGGCTCTTGAAAAATCATCGAGATCGCGTTGCCCCGAATCGCACGCATTTGCTTTTCAGAAAGGGTTAACAGATCTTGATCCATAAAACGGATTGAACCTGCAATTTTTCCGGGCGGCTCAGAGATCAGCCGCAAAATCGACATGGCCGTCACTGACTTGCCGCAGCCCGACTCACCCACAATGGCGAGCGTCTCGCCTTCGTTGACTGAAAAGCTCACGCCATCCACCGCGCGATTCACGCCATCCGGTGTCCGAAAGTGGGTTTGTAAATTTTCGACTTCAAGCAGCGCCAAAAGAGTTCTCCAGTTAAGTCGACTTAGACTTGCGCGGGTCTAGCACATCGCGAAAGCCGTCGCCCAACAAATTCACTGCTAACACCGTGAGTGACAAAAATACGGCTGGAAAGAAAATAATATAAGGCTTGATCTGAAACAGCGTACGACCGTCAGCCATGATATTGCCCCATGAGGGAATGATGGGCGGCACACCGGCACCGATAAACGATAGGATCGATTCGGTGATCATGGCTGACGCGCAAATGTAAGTCGCCTGAACGGTCAAAGGCGCGAGCGTATTTGGCAAAATGTGACGCCAGATCAACATCGGCGTGCGGCAACCACAAGAAATCGCCGCATCCACGTAGGGTTGCTCGCGCAGGGTCAGCACCACGCCACGTACTAAGCGCGACACCCTTGGGATCTCGGCAATCGTAATGGCAATGACCACATTCTCGACGCTAGCGCGGGTGAGTGCCATCAGCGCGATCGCCAACAAGATGGGCGGGATCGACATCAGGCCATCCATGATGCGCATGATGATTGAGTCGGCCCGGCGAATGGTGCCAGACACCAAGCCAATCACCAAACCACTAACCGATGCCAACAGCGCGACCGCAAAGCCAACAGTCAATGAGACGCGCGCACCATATAAAACACGTGAATAAATATCTCGACCAAACGCATCGGTGCCAAACCAGTTCTCCCACGACGGTTCACGATTGCGCTTAATCGGCTCAAGTGCCGTGGGATCGACAGTACCAAGCCAGGGTGCGGCAACCGCTAAGAACAACATACAAATCAACAGCCCCAATCCAATCGCGATTGTCGGATTGTGCAAAAGAAAACCAACCCAGCCCTTACGCGTGCGTACGGGTGGCAAAATATCGGGAAGCGCAGGCGCTGCAGCGTAACTAGTCATTAGTAACGAATCCTGGGGTCAATCACGGTATAGATCACATCAACGAGCAAGTTCACCAAGACGTAAACAAAACTGAACACCACCACCAAGCCTTGAATGAGCGGGTAGTCACGACGGACGATCGCATCAATGGTCAAGCGCCCAAGCCCGGGGATTGCAAACACGCTCTCAGTGACCACTGCGCCGCCGATCAGCAAAGCGATACCGATACCAATCACAGTCACCACGGGTACTGCAGCGTTTTTTAAAGCATGCAAAAACAGGATACCCATTTGCCCCATGCCCTTGGCCTTGGCAGTGCGAATGTAATCTTGTGACAGTACCTCAAGCATGGTGGCGCGCGTGATGCGAGCGATCAAGGCGATATAAACAAAGCCTAGTGCGATCGCGGGCAAGACCAGCGTTTCGAACCAAGGC
>JBAXLV010000136.1:0-6415 GCA_037134635.1 Alcaligenaceae bacterium | reverse complement strand
CCCTGCCGCACTTGATGACGCGATGAAAGTGTGGAGTGCGACCACTAAAACCCACGATCCTAAAAAAATGGGGATTTTCGGATCGTCGGCTGGCGGCAATCTGACCTTAGCCATGGTTCTTAGAGCCAAGCGGGACAAATTACCTTTGCCGGCTGCGATCGCACCTGGTACACCGATGTCAGACTTAACGGGCGCTGGCGATTCTTTTCAAACAAATCACATGGTCGATAACGTGCTCGTGGCGTTTGGTGCCAATTGCGATATGCGGGCGGCACTTTACACAAACGGACACGATCCCAAAGACCCAATGCTTTCGCCGGTGTACGGAGACTTCGCGGGGTTTCCGCCAACCATTCTGACAACGGGCACTCGTGACTTGTTGCTTAGCAACACCGTTCGCGTTCACAGAAAACTTCGTAATGCCGGGGTGCCGTCGAGTCTTCAAGTATTTGAAGGGCAATCCCATGCTCAGTATTACCGAGACATCAACGCCCCTGAAACTAAAGAAGCATTTTCTGAAATCGGTTTATTTTTTAATCACTATTTAGAGCGATAAAGGTACGTATGGCGCTTGGTAACAATTTTAGGCAGCACGATTGCCTAAGCGCGACCACGCTACAACTCAGGGGCTTTTCTTAAGTTCTGTTAGACTGCACCCTCACCTTATTTGTGTAACCTCTCGTGCGCGGGCGCTTTTCTGCAGCGTCAAGTTATCCTCGTTCTGAGGATTTCAATACGGCCACCAACGAACACACCAATATTCTGACGCAACTGAAGGCACTTTCGATCCCGTTGGTGCCCTTTCATTACGCACGTCCGTAGCCTCTCTTTTTTCACTGGAAGTTCGCATGAACAAATTACGACTCATCGCATTACCCCTCGCGCTTTGCGCAGCACAGAGCATTGCCAATGCCCAGACTATCGTACCTAATAGTGCGTTTTATTTTGGCCTTGGCGGAAGCATCAATACAACCGATTTCAATAATCAAAGCATTGAGGCAACCGGCTTATCTGATGCCTATAACAAAACGACGGGTGCATATATGTCATCGGGCACCGCGGGCGGCCCCCCAGTCAGCCTTGGTATGGGATCTCAAACTGGATTTGCCCCTGTGGTGCAAGCTGGTTATTTCGAACATTTTCAAAGTTCAAAGTGGCTCTGGGGCGCCAAATTTGGGTATAACGGACTAGGGCAAAGCTCGACAACGAACCCCTTCTTAATCCCTCAATACGGCTCATATGGAGCCACACCCTTCACAGGCAATGCGGTTGTCCATTCATTTAAGACAAATATCGCACATCAATTCTCGTTAATACCCTTTATCGGACATTCATTCGAAAAGGGTTTTGTTTAAGCCGGTGCGGGTCCAACGCTTTCCCAAATTAATACTAATATTGATAACCTGATTGGCTTTGCAGATATCAGAGGCGAGCGCACTGATATTTCAGGGACGCCGCAGAACTTCTCTAGCTCTAAGTGGGTTGTTGGCGGAGCGCTCACGGTTGGTGCGACCTACTTTTTAGACGCATCGTGGTTTATTGACCTTAATTACAATATTTCGATGACGCCCAACCAAACTGCAAATTACTCTTCGACGTTCAATAATACCAACGGCAATACGAACGTCAATTATTCGGGTTCACTCATCGGCAGCAGCACCGCTAAAACAACGACTCAGGCTATCAGCATCTCGATTAACAAGGCATTTTGATCAGTCAGTGCCGTTCAGGAGTTAGCGCGCCAGAACGGCACTCGACATCAACGCGAGAGCTCGAAGATAGTCTGCTGTGCGCTACGCAGCTCGGTGCGATTTAACTAAAAACTTCTTCCGCCATTTCGGTATATCGCTTAATCAATTTAATAAGCGATGGACTGGGTTTGACATGCTTTACTCGCTTATCGTTCGCGTTTGGGACTAGAGTAATCCAACCATCTTTCAAAAATCGCTTATAGTGCTGGCGAACAGCCGTGTACGAGTAAGGTAACGAGCTAAACGTTTGTTTAATCGTCAATTCACGCAAATCGTAGTGGGCCTCAGCCAACAACAAGATCAACTCATACGCAATCATTGAATCGTCAGTGGGCAAATTTTGTTTGCACCATTTGCGCAACGCGAGCATTTTGGAGATCGTCGCTCTCGCATTTTGCATATAAATTCCTCTGAAGCACCCAATTAGTGTTGTCCACTGCAATAGAGCGAGAGTACTCTAAAGATCTGATTGCCCCGCAGGAAACCATCGCAAATAAGAATTTAAAAAAGATATTTAATTCAGTTACTTTATTTTCTTGACCTGAGTCAAGAAAATACTTAGTCACCTAACAAACCAAGATGTCAGTGCGCGTAAATTTTCTAGGAGTCGCTCGATGGCCACCACCCCCAATCATCAAGATCTAAAGGTCTTGGAAGTTCTGCGCAAACATAGACGACAGCATCGCGAAAAATTTCCAACGCAGGTTGCAACCCATCTGACCGATGTCGTTCAAGAACTGACGCCGGGTCAGAAAATTTCTGATCGCGTCGCTAGAACCGTAGGGTCCTGGAAGTTCATCATCATTCAAAGCGTTTGTATCTTGGGCTGGATTGGATATAACTCATTCCATCAAACCAATGCCTGGGATCCCTACCCCTACATTCTGCTCAATCTCATGCTGTCCTTTCAAGCGGCCTACACGGCGCCCGCCATAATGATGAGTCAGAATCGACTTTCTGAAATTGACCGCCAGCAAGCGACCAATGATTTTGAAGTCAATGTCAAAGCCGAGCTAGAGATTGAATTGCTGCATCAAAAGATCGACATGATGAAAGAGAAAGAACTTTACGCGTTGACAAAGGCCGTTGAGGCCTTAAGCGAAAAACTAGACTCGTACCGAAAATGAATCCTGGTCTAGCCAAAACCCTGACACCGTGGACATCGACTCATCAGTCTATTTTTGCACCCGAAAACTCAACGACCTCGCCCCACTTCACAATCTCGCTTTTCATGTAATCGGTCAATTGCTGCGGTGTACCACCAAGAATGGTATATCCAAGCTTAGTCATTTTTTCTTGCAAGACGGGCTTGGTGAGCAAAGTATTCACGGTTTGATTGATTTTTTTCACCACCTCAGGCGAAGTGCCTTTTGGTGCCAGAAAGGCAAACCAGGTCGTAGACTCAAGCTCTGGGAAACCTAGCTCTTTTGTACTTGGCACATCGGGCAAGACGCTTGTACGTGTATCGGCCATGATGGCGAGCGCACGCAAGCGGCCATCTTTGACTAAGCTCGCAATCGCCATCGTGCCCGGAAACACCACTTGCAAATCACCACCAATTAAATCTTTGTTCACGGCAGCCGGGCTGGTATAGGGCACATGCACCATCTGCACACCCGTCACTTTCTTATAGAGTTCGGCAGCAAGGTGCCAAGAGCTGCCACTGCCCGTCGAACCAAAATTCAATTTGCCGGGATTTTTCTTTGCATAGTCGGTCAAATCGTTCAACGACTTGATCGGCAACCGTGCATCAACCGTAATAACATTGGGGATCGAACCAATCAATACGATGGGTTCAAAATCGTTGATTGGATGAAAAGGCTTGGCCTTATACATCGTGACCGCAGAAATCAGAGTGCCTGGCCACGAAAATAAAATGGTGTACCCATCGGGCTCAGCCTTGGCTGCAAAGGACGCGCCTACGTTACCGTTGGCTCCCGGGCGATTTTCAACCACAAAGTTGCCGCCTAGGGCTACGCCAAGCTCTTCAGCCATTAATCGCGCCAAGGGATCAGAGCTGCCACCAGGTGCCGAAGGGACGATCACTTTTACTGGCCGAGCCGTTGGCCAGGTTTGCGCAACGCTATTAAAACTTGCACTCACCAAGAATAGCGCTGACAAAAAAATCGTCTTTGCATACGATTTAAAGTATTCAGTGTGTATGGCGTTCATTTGACATCCTTTTACGCGCGTTCATACAGGCTTTAAAAAAACAAACGTATGATCACCAAACTCATACTGGCTACGCGTCAACGCCAGCTGGTTCGGGATAAATTCTTCAAATAATTTGTAGTTCGCGACTTCACGTACTTTGAAATTGACAAACTCAACACCATCGTTGTAGCCCAGCACGAGCAAACCATTTTTTTTAAGCAGCGCATGCGAACCCGCTAATAGTGCGTCGCAATCCGGTTGCTGATTCATTCCAAAGCCAATGAGTCCGTTTGCAATAATGACATCAAACGAATGCGGCTCATAATGTTGCGCCAGGGCGGCCGCTGACCCAATCGTATGGTACCCGTGGTGCCCATAGATCGCTTTTTTAGGTTCAATATCCATCGTAAAAAACTGCGCAGCGAGCAGTTTTGGATAATGCCAACTGCGCTTATCGGTACCTAAAAACAAACAACGCGCGCCCTCAGGCCGCTGTTTAAAAAATGTATTCAAGAAACCAAAAATTTCATTTTCCAGAAACAAGCGGTTGGCCGATTTCAGCGGAAACTCAACGCCTAACGCAAGGGCGAGATGAGGCGATATCTTGAACAGCAATAGCTTAAGTTTATTTTTCAAACGGCTCATTTACATACCCGCTTCAAGCATCATTCTTGCGACTTCATTCCGGATGCGCGAATAAAGGTCGTCCACCGATCAAATTCTTTTTTATTGAACGCAACAAAATCTTCTACTGAACCACCCATCATTTTTGCGCCAACTCCTTCAAATTTTTCACGCACATCGGGCATCTTCAAAATGATGTTGAGTTCAGCATTCACTTTTTGGACAATCGCGGCAGGCGTTTGGGCAGGCGCCCAAACGCCGTACCAGGCCGCCACATCAAAACCAGGATACCCACTTTCGGCAATCGTCGGCACCTCAGGTAAGGTTGGGATTCGATAGGTACTGCTTACAGCCAAGGGGCGCAACGTGCCAGCTTTAATGTGCGACGTTGAGGTGGCGACCCCATCAAAGCCAAATGTCACCTCTCCTGAAAAAAGTGCAGTCAACGCCGGTGCGCCGCCCTTGTACATCACTTCGATCACATCGATCTGACTCATACTTTTTAAAACATTGAAACTTAAGCTAGGAGAAGCACCGATCCCAGTGCTGGCGTGACTCAATTCGCCCGGCTTCGCCTTAGCCGCCGAGATTAATTCAGCAAGCGTCTTATACGGTGATTTTGATGAAACCACCAATACATTTGGCACTTCGGCAACGGTGGTAACGGGTGTGAAATCATTTAACGGGTGGTAGGTGGGCTTGGGTGCCAACGCATAGTTCACAGCATGGGTGCCATTGGTACCTAAGATAAAGGTATAGCCATCGGGCGCACTCTTAGCAACGACCATTGAGGCAATCGTGCCTCCTGCACCACCGCGGTTATCAACTACCACCGGTTGCCCCATACGCTCAGTCAGCTTGGCGGCCAAAATTCGTGCCAGAACATCGGTTGTTCCTCCTGCAGGAAACGGCACGACTAATTTAATAGGTTGTTCGGGGTAGGCTGCGTACGTGTTTGAAGCGATCGCGCTAAAGAGCAAGCTACCGAGAATTTTTTTTGCTAAGTCTTTCATTTTTTCTCACAATTCTAAAAACGATTTTTTATTTTGAATTCGCTTCAATCTTCTCTACTCAGGCATCAAAAACTCTGTGATCAGCTTAATGAGCTCTACGACACCTAAAACAACCACCAGCACAAGCAACCCACCACCAATCCCCAACAGCACACTCAAGCCACCTAAAGAAGCCGATGATAGCGTGTGGATAAGCCAAGCGAACACTAGGGATAAACCTACTGCCACCACCTTGCCAAAGCGGATCGTTCCTCGCAAGACCGGAAAGCGCGCCAGACCTTGAACGACGTTTTCAGCGAGATCTTTAGATAGCATTGTGGTAGAAGTGGTTGCGCCGGTTACAGTCGACTTGGGTTGTTCGATCAATACAGACTTACCTTCTAGTGCGGCAATTCGCTCTGCCGCGAGCAAGCCAAAGCTACCCGATTTAATCAGACCACCGATATACGCAGAATCTCGACCGCCTTCGAGTCCACCAGTCGTTGCGCCCGCAGCAAACAGGCCTGGAATCGGTGTCGAATTTGCATCAAGCACCTGTGCCTGCGCATCAATATCGATTCCAACCATCGTGTAGGTGATCCCAGGACAAATCGGAATTGCCATCAGTGGGGCCTGAACAATCGGCATAGGCGAAACTTTCACGGATCGCGAAATCGCTAGGGTCTGCAGGGTGCAGTCCGCCAGCGCCTCGTTATATTTCGCTAGGGTTTCTAAAAACGCATCACTCGGAACGCCCATTGCTTCAGCCAAGGCAACCGCGTTCTCTGCCCGCAAAATGGTGCCACCCGCGCGCTCAAGCAAGGGGTTTGCAGGGATTCGTGCCGAGGTGCCCGGCCCCTCCCAAATGGCGCGGTCAAACACTGCAAATAGTTT
>JBAXLV010000135.1:0-6416 GCA_037134635.1 Alcaligenaceae bacterium | reverse complement strand
GCGTTCACATGCCGCAAGTTGATGCGTACGGCACGCGCGGCCGTGAGCACTTTGTCAGTCAGCGGCCCCGTGTTTAATAACAAGGTGTCAAAAAACGTTTCGTTCGCAACTGGAATGCCGAACGTGATTAAGGCCTGACGAAGCAGCGCGGTTGCCTGATGCACCCGCGTGGCCATCGCAGTCAACCCTTTAGGGCCATGCCATAAGGCATACATACTTGACATGACAGCAAGCAGAACCTGCGCGGTACAAATATTTGATGTCGCTTTTTCACGGCGAATATGCTGCTCGCGCGTTTGCAAGGCCAAACGCAAGGCTGGATTGCCTTGCGCATCTTTTGAGACCCCCACCAATCGGCCGGGCATACTGCGTTTAAAGGCGTCTTTGCACGCCATAAAGCCAGCGTGCGGCCCACCAAATCCAAAGGGGACACCAAAGCGCTGTGCCGCACCAATGGCAATATCAGCATCCCAATGGCCAGGCGCCTCAAGCAAGGTCAAGGCTAACAAGTCAGTCGCGCAGGCCACCACCCCACCTTTTGCATGCACTTGCGCCGTCAGGGCGCGGTAATCAAAGACTGCGCCGAGCGACTGTGGATACTGCACCAACAAACCGAAGCAATCGGGCACGCCCGCCTGTTCATCGCCCACCACGACATCGATATCTAACCCATCTGCACGGGTACGAATCACTTCAATTGTTTGAGGATGACAGTGCTGCGAGACGAAAAAAACTTTACTCGCGGCCGAGGAGGCCCGGCGCGCAAGCGTCATTGCTTCTGCCGCCGCCGTACCTTCGTCAAGCAACGAAGCATTTGCAATATCGAGGCCGGTTAAGTCAGCCACCATCGTCTGAAAATTCAAAATCGCCTCGAGGCGACCTTGAGAAATCTCGGGCTGATACGGCGTGTAGGCGGTGTACCACGCCGGATTTTCAAGTACGTTGCGCAAGATCACGTTCGGCGTATGCGTCCCGTAATAACCTTGACCAATATAGTTACGAAATACTTGATTGCCCGCCGCAATCTTTTTCATTTCAGCCAGTACATCAGCCTCGGCGCGCGGCGCGGCAAGATTGAGTTCGTGTGTCATCCGAATATTGGCGGGCACCACTTCTTGCATCAGTGCCTCTAGGCTTGAGGCTCCGATCGCCTCAAGCATTTTTTGTTGATCTGCTTGACCGGGACCGATATGGCGAGGAATAAATTCGTGTGAAGTATCTAAAGGATGGGACATGGTATTGGCCTTAGCTTGCGTCTGCAACAGACTGATAACCTGCGGCATCAAGTAAGCCATTGACGTCGCCCGCATTGTTAGGTTTGATTTTGAAAATCCAGGTTGCATACGGCGCCGCATTGATTGACTCTGGCGCATCGTTCAAGGCTTCGTTAAAACCAACGATTTCGCCCGCGACCGGCGCATAGATATCAGAAGCCGCCTTTACCGACTCAACCACGCCGGCTGTTGCACCTGCAGCGAGTTTTGCACCCACCTTGACATCACCCACAAAGACTAAGTCACCGAGTTGTTCTTGCGCTGGGCCCGTAATACCCACCACCATGACATCACCCTCGGCTTTAATCCACTCGTGCGTCGGTGCGTATTTACGATCATTAGGAATGCTCATGCAAGTCTCCTGAAATTTTACGGATTCGATTAGGTCAAAAAATAAAGTACAAAAAATAAAATCGTGCTGGAATCAAATAGTGTGCACAACCGGCACGCCGTTACGTACGAACGGAAGCTTGCACACTTCAGCAGGCACCCATTTGCCACGAATATCGATCTCAACGTGATCCCCGACAGTGACACCCAAGGGCAAGCGCGCAAAGCCAATCGATACGCCAAGGGTAGGGGACATCGTGCCACTGGTCACTTCTCCCATGCCATCATCGGTGCGCACCGCCATGTGCGCGCGCATGACACCACGGTCTAGCAACTTGAGGCCGATAAATGTTTTAGCGTCTGGAAACTGCTCAATGGCGTCGCGACCAATAAAGCGACGCTCTGGGTCTTTGAGCGATACCGTCCAGGTCAGACCCGCTTGATTAGGATGAATCAATTCATCCATATCCTGGCCATACAAATTCATTCCCGCTTCTAGGCGAAGGGTGTCGCGTGCACCCAAGCCGCATGGGTGCACGGCCTGAGCCGTCAGGTCATTCCAAAGCTGGGCAACCTCGGTGGCTGGCAAGACGATCTCAAAGCCGTCTTCGCCGGTGTATCCCGTGCGAGCAACCATGACATCGCCAACAAACACGGCCGCAGAGAAGACGCCTAGATTTTGCGTGGCAGCCTGCCAGGCGGGGCGCGCGGCCCACACTTTTGCGCGCGCCTGCGGGCCTTGCACGGCCACCATCGCCAAATCACGGCGCGGCGTAATGACCACTTGAAATTTGCCCGCCGCTGCAACGCGCTGCATCCAGGCAACGTCTTTGTCAGCCGTACCTGCATTGACGACTAAGCGCCACTGCGTGGCCGTAAAAAAATAAACGATCAAGTCATCGATGACACCCCCTTGAGGGTTCAACATACAGGAGTACAGCGCCTTGCCTGCTTGCGTCAGTTTTGCGACATCATTGGCAACCAGTTTGCGCAGGAAGGCCGTCGCATCTGCGCCAACCACATCGACATTGAGCATATGTGAGACGTCGAAGATTCCAGCATCGCGTCGAACCGCGTGGTGCTCTTCGATTTGAGAGCCGTAGTTCACCGGCATCTCCCAACCACCGAAATCGACCATGCGTGCACCGGCAGCGACATGAACCTCGGCGAGGGGAGTACGTTTTAACGCTGTAGACATGGAAGGGCTCCAGAACGATCAAGGGACGAGCAGTTCGCGCACCCATAACGGGTACCTGAACCAGCGATCGCCCCTCTGTCCTTTTGCCTGAGAGTTGCCCCGCAAAACAAGCGGGTGTGCACCTTCGGCGCCCGTGTTGGCCAATGCGGCCGCGGGTCTCTCCAGAGTGTTGTGTTGCTGCAGGCCGATTAAGCCTGCAACATTGCAAATTGCGGTATGGGAAGCCTGAGCGATTCTGGGCGAATTCCGCCTTCGGCGGCAAACTAGGGCAACCCGCAGGCTACCCGATGCACTCTCCCGCAAACTGCGTTCACAGCGCATCCATCGTAACGCGAAATAACGCGCTTAGACAACCCAATCGACGATTTAATTATTGGAGAGGGTTATTTTTAGAGGCTACGCCCGCAAGCGACCGCCGAGGCCCAAGCCCATTGAAAGTTGTATCCCCCCAGCCAGCCCGTCACGTCGACCACCTCACCAATAAAATGAAGTCCCGGGACGGCCCGAGCCTGCATGCTGCGCTGATCAAGCCCTTTCGTATCGACGCCCCCGCGCATCACCTCAGCCTTTTTATAACCCGCAGTGCCATCAGGCACCAATGACCATGCCTGAATGCGCGCAGCAAGCTCGCGTAACAACCGATCGGGCGCATCAGCAATGCGTACCGTTGCCTGCTCACCCAACCATTTTTCAGCCAAGCGCTTCGGCCAAAGCCCTGACAACAAATTACCAAGCTGTTGACGCCCGCCAGACTTCGCTTCAAGCAACATGGCTTCCATTTCTTGGCCAGGTGCCAAGTCGAGCGCAATCGCATCGCCGGGCTGCCAGTAACTCGAAATTTGCAGGATTCCCGGCCCAGACAAGCCACGATGGGTGAACAGAACATCTTCAAGAAACATTTGCTGCTTGCGCCCAGCCCCCGTCGAGATCTTGGCTTCAAGCGCCAAGCCAGCCAATTCGCCAAACTCAGCCCATTGCGCCGCATCAAAAGTGAGAGGAACCAATGCCGGGCGGGGCTCAACAACTTTCAAACCAAACTGGCGAGCAATCTTCAAGCCGAAATCGGTCGCCCCAAGCTGCGGGATTGCCAAACCACCCGTTGCAATGACAAGTTTTTCAGCCTGTATCGCGCCCAGCGTCGTCGCAAGCGCATAGCCCGCATCAACGCTCGTCTCGAGACGGGTAATTTGTTGGACGGTACAAGGCATGCGCCACTGAACGTCGCCCAGCTGGCACTCAGCGCGCAAGAGTTCGATTACATCTTCGCTGCTGCGGTCACAAAATAATTGACCGCGGTGCTTTTCATGCCAGGCGATACCATAGCGATCCATCAGCGCAATAAAATCCTGCGGCGAATATCCTGCAAGTGCTGATTTACAAAAATGAGGGTTGCCCGAGATAAAGTGCTCAGGCTCTACCCGACGATTGGTGAAGTTGCATCGACCACCGCCTGAGATTCGAATTTTTTCGGCTAGCAAGGTGGCATGATCCAGCAAAACCACACGACGTCCTCGCTGCGCCGCCACCGCCGCACACATCATGCCGGCGGCGCCGGCACCGATCACCGCGACATCAAAGCGTTGCATGCGACCGCGCCACTACTGCTCGAGCAAACAATCGACGTAATACCGTTTGTCGCCGTTTGGCAAGATCTCTTCGGCTAGGCCGTGTATGTACGTTTCGAAACCAGGAAACTTTTCATTAAACGAGCGGGCGAACTGCAGGTACTGCACAATCGTTTTATTAAAGCGTTCACCAGGAATCAATAATGGAATGCCGGGCGGGTACGGCGTCAATAACACCCCAGTCACTCGGCCCTCAAGCTGATCAATCGATACACGCTCAACCTCGCGGTGCGCCATTTGAGCAAAGGCATCAGAAGGCTTCAGCGCAGGCACCATATCACTCAAGTACATCTCAGTTGTTAGGCGTGCGACATCATGCTTGCGATATTCAGCGTGAATCTGTTGGCACAGATCGCGTAAACCTAAACGCTCATACTGACGGTGCCCCTTGCAGTAGTCAGGCAAAATCCGCCACATCGGCTGATTACGATCGTAGTCATCTTTAAATTGCTGTAACGCGGTCAGCAGCGTGTTCCAGCGACCCTTTGTAATGCCAATCGTAAACATAATAAAAAATGAATACAGGCCTGTTTTTTCAACGACCACCCCGTGTTCAGTCAAAAACTTCGAGACCAGCGCGGCAGGAATTCCGGTTTCGCCAAAGCTCCCCGACATATCCAGCCCGGGCGTCACAATCGTGGCCTTAATCGGATCTAGCATATTGAAACCTTCGGCCAAATCACCGAAGCCATGCCAGTGGTCGTTCGACTTAAGCACCCAGTCTGATTGCTCGCCCACACCACGCGGGGCTAAATAATCAGGGCCCCAAACAGTAAACCACCAGTCGTCGTCGCCATACTCTAAGTCGACCTTGCGCATCGCGCGCCTAAAATCAAGCGCCTCGCGAATACTCTCTTCAACCAGCGCAGTACCACCCGGGGCTTCCATCATGGCAGCGGCCACGTCACACGACGCAATAATGGCGTACTGAGGCGAGGTCGAGGTGTGCATTAAATACGCCTCGTTAAAAATATTGCGGTCTAACTTACGCGTCTCGGGTTCTTGCACAATAATCTGTGAGGCCTGAGAAATACCCGCCAGCAATTTATGCGTTGAGTGCGTTGCAAAAACCATTGCCTTGCGACTGCGCGGCCGGTTAGGCCCAATCGCATGCATGTCTTGATAAAACTCATGAAACGCCGCGTGCGGCAGCCAAGCCTCATCAAAATGCAAGGTATCAATCGTGTCGCCGAGTTTTTCTTTGATCATCTCGACGTTATAGATCACGCCATCGTACGTACTTTGCGTCAGTGTCAAAATGCGAGGTTTTTTATTCTTGACCTTGCGCGCGAAAGGATTTGCATCGATCTTTTTTTGAATGTTTTCAAGTTCAAATTCGGCCAGGGGGATCGGACCAATAATCCCCATGTGATTACGCGTGGGGCGCAAAAATACCGGGATCGCACCGGTCATGGTGATTGCATGCAAGATCGACTTATGGCAATTGCGATCAACCACCACGATGTCATCTGCGGCCACGTTGGCATGCCACACAACTTTATTTGATGTCGACGTACCATTGGTCACAAAGTAACAATGATCAGCATGAAAAATGCGCGCAGCGTTTAACTCTGACTCTGCAATCGGCCCCGTGTGGTCAAGCAATTGACCAAGCTCATCGACCGCATTGCACACATCGGCACGCAACATGTTTTCACCAAAAAACTGGTGAAACATCTGGCCGACCGGGCTTTTCAAAAAGGCGACCCCACCTGAGTGTCCGGGGCAATGCCACGAATACGAACCGTCTTGCGCATATTTAACCAGTTCGCGAAAAAACGGCGGCGGCAAGCTATCTACATAGCTGCGGGCTTCGCGAATAATGTGGCGCGCCACAAATTCAGGCGTGTCTTCAAACATATGAATAAAGCCATGCAGTTCGCGCAAGATATCGTTGGGGATATGCTCAGACGTACGCGTTTGCATGCCACACGACTTTATTTGATGTCGACGTACCATTGGTCACAAAGTAACAATGATCAGCATGAA
>JBAXLV010000134.1:0-6451 GCA_037134635.1 Alcaligenaceae bacterium | reverse complement strand
GCGCGTGATTTCGTCAAACATCACGCGAATGTATTGTGCACGCAATGGCGGTGTCACGCCCATCAGCTTTTCGATGGCCAGTACATAGGCATGCTCGTTACACATCATCGACACGTAGTCAAGACGATCCATGTACGGCAAAGCTTGTAAAAATGTACGGTGCTCAGCGAGTTTTTCAGTGGCACGATGCAAGAGCCCAATGTGCGGATCAGCGCGTTGGATCACCTCGCCATCAAGCTCAAGCACCAAACGCAACACACCGTGTGCAGCAGGATGCTGAGGGCCAAAATTCAGCGTGTAGTTTTTAATTTCAGCCATGACTAGCGCCCTATTCCGTAACCGTCTTCGCGAATCACACGCGGAATAATCTCACGCGGTTCGATCGTGACGGGTTGATACACGACACGACCTTGTTCAGGGTCATAGCGCATTTCAACGTTGCCATACACCGGAAAATCTTTACGGAACGGATGCCCAATAAAACCATAGTCGGTCAAGATGCGACGCAAATCTGGATGACCCTCAAACACGATGCCAAACAGATCAAACGCTTCGCGCTCAAACCAGTTCACACTGGGCCACACGTTAACCAAAGAATCTAAAAGTGGAAACTCACCATTGACTACAAACGTGCGTATACGCAAACGCCAGTTATGCGTGAGCGACATCAGGTGCGCCACAACAGCGAAGCGACCCGCTGGCACGAGCGCAGCTTGGGGGGTTTCGCCTACGCGACCTGCCCCATAGGTGAGGTAATCAACGCCACACAAATCTACACACATCTCAAAGCGCAACGACGCCTCATCGCGCAAACGCAAACAGGTGGCTTCCCACTGTTCAGCTGCAATTTCAAGTGTGATTTCGTCGGTCGATAAAGTGAGCTGAGCTTGCTCGCCGAGCAGTGCTACCAGTTGTTGCTGCAGGTTTTCTAGCCTGGACATATCTTCTAAGCCTGATTAAACCGATGCGCAAACTTTGCAAGGCTGCGCATCGACTTGATTTAACGAGCGATGGTATTAGTTTGACGAATCTTATTTTGCATTTGCAATAGGCCGTAGACCAAGGCCTCTGCTGTGGGCGGACAGCCCGGCACATAGACATCAACCGGCACAATGCGATCACAACCACGCACCACTGAATACGAGTAGTGGTAATAGCCACCACCGTTGGCACACGAGCCCATTGAAACCACCCAACGAGGCTCTGGCATCTGGTCATACACCTTGCGCAGGGCCGGCGCCATCTTGTTGCACAACGTGCCCGCTACAATCATCAGATCAGACTGACGCGGGCTGGGTCGAAAAATAATACCGAACTGATCCAAGTCGTAACGCGCAGCGCCCGCATGCATCATCTCGACCGCACAGCAGGCCAAGCCAAACGTCATGGGCCACATCGAACCTGTTTTTGCCCAGTTGATAAATTTATCAGCGCTGGTGGTGACAAAACCTTGTTTCAGAATGCCGTCAATTGCCATGTGTCTCTTTGCCGCATGAATCGTGAGAGCTTACTCCCAGTCAAGCGCGCCCTTTTTCCACTCGTAGATGAAACCGACTGTGAGTATCGTTAAAAAGATCATCACTGTCACAAAACCAACCATTCCAACGGCGCTATTTGCAATCGCCCATGGAAACAAAAATGCAATTTCTAAATCGAACAAGATGAACAAAATCGCCACGAGGTAGTAGCGCACATCAAATTTCATTCGAGAGTCACCAAACGCTTCGAAACCGCATTCATAGGGCGAAAGCTTTTGGGCATCGGGGCGATGCGGACCAATCAAAGAGCCCGCAGCAATCAGGGCAAAACCAATCAGGCTACCCACTGCGATAAAGAGTAAAACTGGAAAGTATTGTTGCAGATTCATCCAGACGTCTCGGCAGTTGCACAAACCCCAGAAGTATACACTGCCATTAGGGTTTTTACTCGCAAACTGTCAGCAAAATAAAAAGCGGGTCACTCTAAGAGTGACCCGCTTTAATTTGGTACATCACCAAGCTAACCTAAGTTAGCTTGTACTCTAAGCGGTTGCTTAGAATGCGTGACGGATACCAACAGTACCTGTGTTGCCTGACAAACCGGCGACGTTGAGGTAGTTGTTTACGTAGCTGTAGATTGCATAAACGTTGGTACGCTTAGTGAAGGCATACGAGTAGCCCAGACCGAAGGTCTGTTGTGTCGCACCGCCAACATCAGCAACAACACCGGTCTGTGACTGGCCACCGTAAGCAGCCATCAAAGTACCGTTTGCACCGATAGGAGCAGCAGCGTTGATGTACCAAGCTTGTGTACCAGCGCCGTCAGCAAAAACGATACCGCCGTTGGCGAACGGGTTGCTAATGTCGCTAGACACAGCTGAAGTTGAAGGACCGTTGATCAGGCCGCCCGTAACTTTGTTGTATGCAACACCAACTTTCACAACTTTGGCATCATACGCACCACCAACCAAGTATGACTTGACGCTCAGGCCATTTGCACCAGCAACAGTGTTGCTAGCAGGCGTGAAGCTATCAAAAACAGCTGACACGTAGATTGGGCCGTTTTCATAGCTGATCGCGGCACCAGCGTTACGCTGGTTGTTACCAGTGTCAAACGCGCTACCAGTTGCGTTGTCAGCAGAAGAAGCGCCAGTGAGTGCCTGTTTGTACGTGGTCAGGCCAGTATTAAACGAATACTGAGCACCGATTTTGAAACCTGACATGCTTGGTGACTGATACATCAACATGTTGCTTTGACGAACAGCGGCGATACCCATGATGGCAGACTGGTTGATGATTGGAGCGTTGACCAAGAAAGCTACGTCAACTGGCAAACCACCAAATTTAAATGCCAAGTTCAATTGACGACCAATGTCAACTTGACCCCAAGCGTCGTTGCGCAAACCGACGATTGAAGTACGTTGCCATGTGCTGTATGAACCAGCTGAACCGTCGTTGACGTTAACTTGGGCTTCCAAGTTAAAAACAGCTTGGTTACCTGAGCCGAGGTCTTCAACACCCCTGACGCCAAAGCGTGAAGTCGACTGAGTACCTGACACAACAGCGATGCTGCTGGTCGAGATGTCAACTTTGCTGAATGGGCCAGCTGACAGGTTGAAGTTCTGGTAGCGAACGCCACCGTCTAATACACCGTAAAGGGTTACTGATGATTGAGCCGATGCGGCACCAGCAAAGCCGGCTAACAGGGCGGCAGCAAGCAGAGTCTTTTTCATTTAAGAAATCTCCGTAAATTTGAGTGACAAGAGCAACAAACGGATGTTTTGTTCGCTGCCCCCCTAACTCCGCTAAGGGAAGTTGACGCTATTGCATCAAAAAAACAGGGCTGTGGCTATGACTCTCGATAAAAACCTGCCCCGAATGGGGTGCTTTGTTGGCTTAGTGCAACGTTTATTCGTTTTTTATTCAAATAATATAGGGTTTACCCTTGTTTTGACTCGTTTTACACATGAACCAAAAATTTACCCAGACTCGCGGGGATTCGCTGCCCACTTGGTACGATCGTGGATCGCGAACCTGCCTCAAAGCACAGAACAAAGACCTCATGAAGACTGCAACCACCGCCCCCCTGATCGATTTAGCCGACTTTCTGCTTTTACTGGATACGCACCACCCCTTCGCCAAGGTTTTAGGCATTGAGATTCTGGAAATCGGCCATGGTAGCGCCACACTAGCATTACCACCCAACCCAGACTTTCAACGTCTAGGAGGCATCGTGGCCGGCCCCATGCTCATGGGCCTGGCCGATCTGGCGATGTATGCGGCCGTGGTCGGGGCCACCGGTAACGCCGAAGCAGTCACAGCTAGTCTTACCATCAACTTCTTGCGCAAAAGCCCGCCCGGCACGATCTATGCACACGCACGGGTGCTCAAAACCGGTCGACTGTGCGCGGGCGACGTCACCTTGACAGGGCAAGGCAGCCAAGAACCCCTCGCCCATAGCGTGAGCACTTGGTCTTTGCCTAAAGCCTGAGTGCGCACCTTCACCATCGCTGCCTCAAACCGCCCAAGCCCAGGCAAGGGATTGACAAAGCACACCTCGACACCCAAGATAGGGATTCCGATTGCTTCACTCTAAACAGAACCCATCATGCATCGCTTCACTACTGGTCTACTAAACGTATCGACGCGCGCCCGCAGCGTTGCAACCGTCGCCGTGCTCGGCCTAAGCCTGCTAGGTACCTGCGCGCTCGCAAACGATCCCGTCGAGGGCTTCCCCAACCGTGCCATCAACATCACGGTGACATTTCCACCGGGTGGTGGCACTGATATTCTGGCTCGACTCATCGGCAATGCCCTCACAGAAACTCTGGGACACGCCGCAGTCGTTGAGAACAAACCTGGCGCAAGCGGCAATCTAGGCTCTAAGTACGTCGCTGAACGCGCGCCCGATGGCTATTCGCTCTTGATGGTCAACAGCTCGTTCGCCATCAACCCGGCGGTCTTTGCCACCATGCCCTTTGACCCCAAAAAAGATTTCGCGCCAATTATCAATGTGGCATTTATCCCTTCAGTACTCGTCGTACCGGCCAATTCGCCCTACAAAGACCTGGCTGAATTACTGACAGCGGCCAAACCCGTCAAAAACGATGTGTCTTACGGCTCTTGTGGCAACGGAACACCTCAACACCTAGCCGGTGAATCCTTAAATATTTATGCCAAGACACATATCACCCACATTCCCTATGGCGGTTGCGGCCCCGCGCTTAAAGATGTGGTGGGCGGGCAAATCCCGCTCGCAATTATTACGGCCTCAAGTGCCATGAGCCTGATCAAGGGCGGCAAACTGCGCGCACTTGCGGTGACATCGGCGCAGCGCTTTGGTCAACTCCCTGACGTACCGACGGTTGCCGAACAAGGATATGCTGGCTATGAGCTTAGCCAATGGCACGGGCTGCTTGCGCCGTCAAATACGCCGCTTGCCATTCAACAAAAGCTCTATGACGGCATCAACAAAGCCTTGCAGTTGCCCGCAGTCAAAGACAAGCTCAACAGCCTGGGTTACACGCCAGCCAATGACGATCCGGCCAATTTCAAAAAGATCCTTGACAGCGATATTGATAAATTCGTCAAACTTGCCAAAGAGATCAAGCTCAAAGTAGATTGAAGCCTCAGACTTCAATCACCAAAAAATCTGACTCAAGTCAACTGCGCGCAAGCCCGCTTCAGACGCGCGCAACCTTCGTTAAGCACCGCCATTGAGGTTGCAAACGAGAAGCGAAAAAAAGGTGCCGAACCGTACGCGGCCCCGTGTACGCCTGCTAATTTTTCTGAATCAAGCAGGTACAACACAAAATCCTCGTCTGTTTGAATAAGCTGCCCAGTCGGTGTCTTTTTGCCAATCATTCCCGCGCAAGACGGAAACACATAAAAAGCGCCTTCAGGTAAATGGCAGGTGATCCCTGGAATGGCATTGAGTTGCGCAACCACTGAATCACGCCGATCTTGAAAAATTTGGGTTCGCTCTGCAATAAAGCCCTGCGGCCCGGTTAACGCCTCGAGCGCAGCCGCCTGCCCAATCGACGATGGGTTCGAAGTGCTTTGCGACTGCAGCTTGGTGATGGCCTTAATAAGCTCTAGCGGGCCCACGCAATAACCAATCCGCCATCCCGTCATGGCATAGGCTTTTGAAACACCATTCACGGTCAACGTACGCGCTTTGAGATCGGGCGCCACCTGCGCCATCGTGCAAAACTCACGCCCGTCAAACAGAATGTGTTCGTACATATCATCTGACAACACCCACACCTGTGGATGCCGAACCAACACATCAGCCAAAGCACGTAACTCTTGGCGTGAATACACCGCACCACTTGGGTTATTAGGCGCATTCAAGATCAGCCAACGCGTACGCGGCGTGATCGCTTTTTCAAGATCTTCGGGCTGCAGTTTGAAGCCCTTTTCGGGCGGACAAGTGACTGGCACCGGCGTGCCACCCGCCAACATCACAATGTCGGGATATGAAACATAGAAAGGTGCGGGCACAATCACCTCAACACCTTTTTGCACCGTGGCCATCAAGGCATTAAAGATCACCTGTTTGCCACCGGTACCGACAATCACCTCTGCCGTCGAATACTCAAGCTGATTTTCACGCAGAAATTTATCGCGCACAGCGGCTTTTAACTCAGGCGTGCCTCCGATGTCGGTATATTTTGTTTTTGAGGCCGCCATCGCGCGCACCACAGCCTCAATCACGTTCGGGGGTGTATCAAAATCGGGCTCGCCCGCCGTCAATCCCACCACATCATGGCCGGCCGCTTTAAGCGCACGCGAACGTTGTGTGGCCATCGAACTGGGGGATGGCTTGATTCGATTTAAACGATCTGCAATGAAAGACATAACTGGGTGCCTTTGATGTGAGTGATCAACGGAGTGCTGTAACTGTACAGTCTTTTGATGGTGCCGACGGCGAGACTCGAACTCGCACAGCTTTCGCCACTACCCCCTCAAGA
>JBAXLV010000133.1:0-6454 GCA_037134635.1 Alcaligenaceae bacterium | reverse complement strand
GTACTTGCCGGTGGCGATCTATTCGCCGCCGCGCAAACCGGTACAGGCAAAACGGCGGGCTTTACCCTGCACATTTTGCATATGCTTTTGGCCAAGCCCCTTGAAGTACGCAAAGCAGGCCGCCCGCGCGTGCTCATTTTGACGCCAACCCGCGAGCTGACCGCTCAGGTTGAAGAGTCTGTCAAAACCTACGGCTGCCACACAAAAATATCATCCATGGTGATTTTTGGTGGCGTCAATATCAATCCTCAAATCTCTGCCTTGCGCAAGCCGATCGATATTTTAGTGGCCACCCCCGGTCGCCTGCTCGATCATTGCCAACAGCGCACTGTTGACTTATCGGGTGTTGAAATTTTGGTGCTCGACGAAGCCGATCGCATGCTTGACATGGGCTTTATTCGCGACATTCGTAAAATTTTGGCGATGATGCCGCGTCAACGTCAAAACCTGCTGTTTTCGGCAACGTTCTCAGACGAAATTCGCGAGCTTTCAAAAAGTGTTTTATCAAACGCCACTGAAGTCTCGGTTGCCGCACGCAACACAACGGCCGAACGTGTCGAACAAACCGTGTACATGGTGGATCAGGCGCACAAGCGTGACATCTTGAGCCATATCATTAGCGAAAGCGGCTGGCATCAAGTGCTCGTATTTACGCGCACCAAGCATGGTGCAAACCGTTTAGCTGAAAAGCTTGTCAAAGACGGGCTGTCGGCCTCAGCCATCCATGGCAATAAAAGTCAGGCTGCCCGCACCCGCGCGCTCGATGACTTTAAAAAGGGCAAAGTGGCCGTATTAGTCGCCACCGACATCGCCGCGCGTGGTCTTGATATCGACCAACTTCCTCAGGTCGTGAACTTTGAATTGCCGAATATCCCCGAAGATTATGTGCACCGTATCGGTCGTACCGGTCGCGCCGGCGCGGCGGGTTCTGCCGTGTCTTTGGTCGACTCAAGCGAGATCAAATACCTCAAAGCAATCGAACGAATCATCAAAAAGACGATCCCTCAATTGCCTGCACCAACGGGCTGGACCGCCTCACCTCCTTCGCCACACGGCGCAGACGACGAGGCCCGCTCTGAAGGTCGGCGCGATGGTCAACGTCGCCCGCAACAACGCTCAGCACGCCCCAGCAGCTCAGGTGCGGCGGCACGTCCAGGCCGAACGGGCCAAGGGCCGAGCAGCGCACCGCGCCGCGACGCACCGTCAAGTGCCCGCGCACCACACTCTACTGGGGCTCCGGTCAGAACCGGCACCGGTACCGGTGCTGGCGCGCGTACCACCAGCCGTCCAGCAACGCCATCCGGCTCAACGCCACGCAGCGGCGACTCGGCAAACCGTTCACGCCGTCCCGCCCTGTTTAACAAGTAACGAACGCACTCAGGCTGGCTGCGCCAGCCTGTAAAATTCACCATCATGAGTATTCAAACAGAAGTCGCGCGACGCCGAACGTTCGCCATTATTTCTCACCCTGATGCCGGTAAAACGACGCTCACCGAAAAGCTGCTGCTTTTTGCGGGTGCGATCCAAATCGCCGGTAGTGTCAAGGCCCGTAAAGCCTCGCGGCACGCGTCCTCTGACTGGATGGAGATCGAAAAACAACGCGGCATCTCGGTTGCTTCCTCCGTGATGCAAATGGAGTATCGAGACTGCGTCATCAACCTGCTCGATACACCCGGTCACCAAGACTTTTCTGAAGATACCTATCGTGTGCTCACCGCAGTTGATGCCGCCTTAATGGTGATTGACGCAGCCAACGGCGTCGAGCCACAAACGATTCGCCTGCTACAGGTATGCCGAGCGCGCAATACACCCATCATCACCTTCATCAACAAGATGGATCGCGAAGTGCGCGAACCGCTTGAACTGTTATCTGAAATTGAACAGCACATCGGCATGGATGCGGTACCGTTTTCGTGGCCTGTTGGTATGGGCAAAGCCTTTGGTGGCGTCTTTGATATTCAGCGCGATCGCATGCGCTTGTTTAAATCTGGACAAGAGCGTCGCCACGACACCGACGACGACTTTATCGATGGGCTCGACAACCCAGAAATTGCTAAACGCTTTGGTAGTTCGTTTGAACAAGCTAAAGGTGAGATTGAACTCATTCAAGCCGCAGCACCAACCTTTGACCCGGCTGCTTTTTTAGCCGGCAAACAAACCCCAGTATTTTTTGGCTCAGCCATCAATAACTTTGGCGTACAAGAGGTTCTTGATGCGCTTGTCGATCAAGCACCACCGCCAGGCTCGCGCCAGGCACTTGAGCGCATTGTTCACCCCGAAGAATCCAAATTTACCGGCGTAGTCTTTAAGGTCCAGGCCAACATGGATCCTGCTCATCGCGACCGCGTTGCCTTTGTGCGCGTCAGCTCGGGTAAGTTTGATCGTGGGATGCGACTGAAAGTATCGCGTAACAACAAAGAGATTCGGCCCAATAACGTTGTATCTTTTTTATCGCAACGTCGAGAGCTTGTCGACGAGGCCTATGCCGGCGATGTGATTGGCATCCCAAATCACGGGATTTTGCATTTGGGTGATGTCCTCACCGAAGGTGAGGCCTTGCACTTTACCGGCTTGCCTTTTTTTGCACCCGAGCTTTTCCAGGCGGTTGAAACCAAAGACCCCTTACGAACAAAACAACTGCGCACCGGGCTCTTACAGCTTGGCGAAGAAGGCGCAATTCAAGTGTTCCGACCGCTCGCCGCGGGCGGTGCGCTATTGCTGGGCGCTGTCGGTCAATTACAATTTGAAGTCGTGGCACACCGTCTGCAAGCCGAGTATGGTGCTGAGGCTCGCTTGATGCCGTCGCGTTACAACATGGCTCGCTGGGTCACGGCGCAAGACCCTAAAGAACTCCGAAAATTCATCGATGCGAATGCCTCAAACATCGCCTATGATGTTGTTGAAGCGCCTGCGTTTTTAGTCAGTTCAACCGCCCAATTGCGCGTCGCCGAAGAGCGTTATCCGGCGATTCGCTTTCACGCCATGCGCGAGCACGGTGGGCAAGTGTTTGCCGATAAAGTTTAATCTTCGCTCTTCAGAGATCCCTTATGTCTTGGCGCGTTCTAATTGTCTTCTTAATGCTTGCTGCGGTGGCATCGTGGCATGGCGGCGTTGAGTTAGGCAACTGGCTGGTCACCCGCGCGCCTGAAACAGTTGCCTCAGTCGCCGACAAACTCGACACCACGCTCAAGCTTGACGCGAATGGTCGCCCCATCACGGCGCAACCTCCACAACCTCGTATCGACGGCACGCTGGGCATCCCGCGCGAACTCTTCCCAATCGAATGGGCCATCGAAGCCATTGCGGCAGATGACTTCGATACAGATCCTAATGCGATGAAGATCGATCAAGATGACGACAATGAGCAGGCCGGCGAAGGCTCTGAGGCAGCGGATGCCAAGCGATTAGCAAGCGCCAGCACGCTCCCTGTGCGGCCGGCTGATTTCGGCGTCATTAAAGAAGCTGCGCCGCCTGTCTCTCAAAGGCCGGCTGCACCACCGGTTCCGCCTGGTATCACCGTCACGGTCATCTCATGGCAGCAGTCTTTAAAGAAAGAGCTCGATCAATGCGTTAAGGTGAGTTTTTTTCAGCGACCAACTTGCTTGCAAAACGTCCGTAATAAATATTGCGCGCCTAACGATGCCTGGGGTAAAACCGCAGACTGCCCAGCCAGGCCAAACGATCAAGTCATGGGTGGCTAACGCGCGCCGGCCTGCGATTTACGCAAAGGTGCTGTCGGTATACGCAACAACTCTCGATACTTGGCGACCGTTCGTCGCGCAATCGTAATGCCATCTTGATCAAGCAGACTCACCAACTGACTATCTGACAACGGTTTCTTGCGGTCTTCGCCGGTAATTAAAATCTGTATCCGCGTTTGTACCGCCGTCGCCGAGGTCGCCTCTTTACCCTCGGTCGTCAGCCCGGTACTAAAAAATCGTTTGAGTTCAAACGTGCCATGCGGCGTCAATATAAATTTTTGTGTTGTGGCACGCGAAATCGTTGATTCATGCATACCAATTTCAGCAGCAATGTCCCTCAGTGTCAGCGGCCGTACCGCCCCCCAACCTTTTGAAAAAAACGCTTGTTGATGCGCGACAATCACTTGCGAAACCTTCAAAATTGTTTCAAACCGCTGTGCCACATTACGAATCATCCACCGTGCCTCTTGAAGCTGACCATGCAGGGCCGTGTGTGCGCCGCTACGGGGGCTGCCCAAGGCTTCGGCATACATGGCATTCACGCGTAGCTTAGGCATCACCGTCTCGTTCAACGATACGACCCAGCCTCTCGCTGTTTTACGCACGAGTACGTCCGGCACCGCGAAGTCTGCCGCCGGTATGTTCCAGGCACTTGCAGGGCGCGGATTCAGTTTGACAATTAGCGCATGTGCGCGCTTAAGCAGCTCTGCCTCACATTGCAGCACCTCGCGCAGTTTCAACATATTGCCTGCCGCCAAGATCCCCAGATGCTGCTGGCAAATCGTACGCGCAACGGCGAGCAGTGCTGCGTCTTTTACCGCAGGGAGCCGCTCTGGGTCAGCAAATTGAAGCTGTAAATCTAAACACTCACTCAGGTCGCGCGCCCCCACACCCGGCGGATCAAAAGAGTGCAACATCTTAAGGGCGCAGCGAAAATCCTCTTCCTCAAGCCCGAGCGCGGGATCCATCCAACTCGCAATCTCATCAAGCGGCGAGGCTAAAAGACCATCATCATTGAGCTCATCAATCAACAATTCGACGATCGCCGCATCGCGCTGACTCAGTCGCGTCAAACCCAATTGCTCAAGCAAATATTCGCGAAGGTTGTTTTCACGCGCTGCCTCGGGCCGATCGGTGAAGTCATCATCGCGCGAGCCGCGCGACTCAGCTGAAAACTCGAGCCGCTCGCGCTCTGCCGTGGGCGCGTAATCCACATTGGACTCGGGTGTTGCGTCCTGACCACGATCTGTCGGCTCAGCACTCATTGCTTCTTGTCCAACCCGCAGGCTCATCGCCCCCGCGCCAGGCTCGTACAATGGCGTGGCTTCTTGCTCTAGCAGTGGATTCTCTGCCAAAGCGCGCGCCACTTCAGCCTCAAGATCCAACGTCGAAAGCTGCAACAGTTTGATCGATTGTTGCAGCGCGGGGGTCAAGGTCAGTTGCTGGCCTTGACGAAGCTCGAGAAAATTGCGACTCATAGGTACAATATTTTGCATGATGAATCGATCTAGCACCGCAACACCTCGAAAAGACCCCCCATTACTGGGCAGCATTTTGTTGCGGCTAGCGCTACCGCGCTTGTTGGCGCGGGTCACAATCATTTTAGCGACTATTGCGCTTGTCGTTTACCTTGCCCAACATATCCTGCTTTCGGGTAAAGCTTGGCTTGAGTTCGGCATCAGAGTCTCGGGTCTTTCTGACATTCTGGGTAAAGCTGTTATTGATTTTGTGATGCAGTATCAAAAATACTTTTGGTGGTTTGTCATCTTTGTCTTAGCCTTGATTGCGATCAACTTCTTACTTGGCTACCTGCGTCAAAGCCTCAAGCGCGGCCGCGCAGCCTTGGTACCCCTTGGCGACGTACGTAAACTCTGTGCCCGCTTAAGCCCCCAGGGCCTAGACGTTTTAAACTGGGCCTGGAAAGACCAGTCCCACCCAATCACCGTTGGTATTTTGCAAACCACGCTCTCCCAAATCGGAAGCGGCCGGATCCGCAAATTAGCGCTCGCCAGGGCGCAACAAGCCGAGTTAACGGCCGCCTTACAAAACAATCCGCTTGATGAGCCTGCAACTACGCCCCTCGAGCCAACAGAGCCGCCTGGCAGGGCACCAGGGCAACGCGGTGAACCCACCATGGTCGCCCGTGGCCCAAAACGCCCCTGAGAGGGCGTTCTGCTTGCGTTTCAAGCAATTTTATGTTCGACTAGCGGCTATGAATGCTTTTGCCACAGGCCTCGCCTGCCCCGACATACACAGCTCGACCACACTAGGTCGCGGGCAAGTGTTGTCTGGCAATATCGCTTCACAACTCGGGCTGCTATCGCTACTACTAGCGATCGGTTGCCGGGCCTAGTGCCCGTGGCAGTCCGGCAACCAACCGCCACCCTGCAGTCCACTTCCCTCATATATTTTTAGATTTAATCCAAACATTGGCGCGTTACAGCCCTTGATGACCACGGTTGCAAAGCACCCTGGCATCCTTTAAACAGCTTTTAAGGTGAATCATGCTTTCGAATCCAGCCACTAAATACATCCCGTTTAAACCCTTCGAACGCGATTTCTCAGAACGCACTTGGCCCACAAAAAAGATTACCCATCCACCGGTCTGGATGAGCACCGATTTGCGCGACGGCAACCAGTCGCTGTTTGAGCCCATGAACCTAGAGCGCAAACTGCGCATGTTCCGCACGGTGTGCGAGGTGGGATTCAAGGAAATCGAGGTTGGCTTTCCCAGCGCATCGCAGACCGACTTT
>JBAXLV010000132.1:0-6504 GCA_037134635.1 Alcaligenaceae bacterium | reverse complement strand
TTTAAGACAGTTCAATGTCTTGGACTGGTTCGGTTTATGGCTGCCCGCAAATGCCCCTGCGACCATCGTCAACCGACTACAGTCCGAAATTGTTAAGGCCGTTGCACAGGCCGATGTCATCGCGCAATTCGATACGCTCGGACTGGAAGGAGTTGGCATGCCTTCAGCAGAGTTCGCGCGCTTTGTCGCCAAAGAGGCCGCTGCCGCACAAGAAATCGCGCGCAATGTCGCACCGGCAACGATCACCGTCACAACCACACCCGTCAATCCAGTCGCGGCACCGCAAAAATGACATCACCTCAACTCGAACCATGGCAGTGGCCCGACGCACACTGGAAAAATCTCGTAAATCATGTGCGAGCAGGTCGTTCGCTGCGTCCTCGCTTGTGGCCAGAAGGCGCGCGCTGTGCCGTGGCGCTATCGTTTGACTCCGATCACGAAACCAACGAATTGCGCGAGGGCGGCGAATCAATCGGCAAATTATCTCAGGGTCAGTATGGCAACCGTCAAGGCGTGCCGCGCATACTCAGTCTCTTGAAGCACCACGAGGTACCTGCGAGTTTTTATGTGCCTGCGGTCACGGCATTGCTTTATCCAGAAGAGCAGCAACGCGTCATCGCAGAAGGCCACGAAATTGGTATTCATGGATGGATTCACGAACGCAACTCAGTATTACCTTATGACGCTGAAAAAGATTTAATGCAACGCAGTTCAGACGTTCTCGAAAAAATCACCGGCGTCCGTCCGGTTGGCATGCGCACCCCCTCCTGGGATTTCAGCCCAAACACCCTTGCGCTGACGCGCGATCTCGGTTTGCTCTATGACTCATCGCTGATGGCTGACGTAGATTGTTACGAACTACTGCTTGATGGCGAAAATACTGGCGTCATTGAACTACCCGTTGAATGGATCCGTGACGATGCGGTGTACTTTGGCATGAATCGGTTTGCGGGCTTACGCCCGTACACGCCTCCTGCAGATGTTTTTGATATTTTTAAACGTGAGTTTGATGCTGCCTATAAAGAAGGCGGCTTGTTTCAATTAACCATGCATCCCCACATCATTGGCTATCGCTCGCGTATCTGGATTTTGGAAGAACTGATTCGCTATATGCGCAGTCTGCCGGGCGTATGGTTTGCCACACACGCCGATGTCGTACGTTATGTAAAAAAACATGGCTAGTGGGTTCGTTTGACTCAGCACACACAAAAATAATAGAGGCCTTGATGGAAGATAATTTTTCAAACTCGCAAACAACACGTAAAACCGTCATTGCCACAAAAGCGGGCGTCGTCGCGGCACAGCATCGCCGCGCCGCCGAAGTTGGTGCAGCGGTGCTAGAGGCAGGCGGAGATGCCGTTGATGCAGCGATCGCAACCTCGTTTGCACTCGGTGTCGTCGAGCCGTGGATGAGTGGTCCGGCCGCCGGTGGCGCCATGGTGCTCTGGCGTGCAAACGAAGCAAAAGCGCATGTCATTAATTTTGGTTGTCGCTCACCGCGCGAACTGAACCCCGCCGACTATCCCCTCAGTGGCATGGGCAAGTCTTCTGATTTGTTTCCCTGGCCCTCGGTTGTGGATGATCGCAACGTAATGGGTGCGACCGCCGTGGCCGTGCCAGGTGTGGTGTCAGGAATGGGTTTGGCGCATAAACACTTTGGGCGTATGCCGTGGCGCGAACTCGTAACGCCAGCCGCCAAACTTGCAGATGTTGGCCTGTTGGTAGATTGGTATACAACGCTCGTCACCGCAGCGAATGCGCGCGTTTTAGCAAAAGATCCCGATACGGCCGCCTTGTTTTTAGAAGAGGGGCATTGGCCGATTGCGGGTGACTGGACCTCAGTCAACCAGCGGCATTTAAATCAAAAAGCCTTTGCCCAAACCTTGATGCAAATTGCAGAGGGTGGGGCACAGGCGTTTTATACAGGCGATATCGCGCAAGCCCTTGTGCGTGATGTGCGCGCCAAAGGTGGTTGTTTAAGCGTTGACGACCTCGCGAGCTACAGTGCCGAAATGGTCGAGCCGCTTACGATTAACTATCGCGGGGGGCGCGTGTTCGCCACACCAGGTTTAACGGGCGGCCCGACCTTTGGTAAGGCGCTTGATTTGCTCGCGCAAGCATTTACGCCGGGCAAAGGCGCACCCGATGCCGCCACCTACGCGGGCTTTGCACACGCGCTGGACGCCGCCTTCAAGTTGCGCTTTGAACAAATGGGTGATCACGAGTCACCCAAAGCACCAGGATGTACGACACACTTCAGTGTGGTGGATCGGCATGGCAACATGTGCTCGGTCACGCAAACGCTGCTTTCTATTTTTGGTTCGCGCGTGGTCTCGCCCTCAACGGGCCTATTGCTCAACAATGGGATCATGTGGTTTGATCCCGAGCCTGGCAAGCCAAACTCTTTAGCGCCCAACAAACGCTGTCTCGCGAATTATTCACCCGTCATCGGTGAAGACACGAGAGGGCGGCGCTTTGCAATCGGCGCCTCGGGTGGCCGTAAAATTCTTGGCACCGTCATGCAGCTGACCTCGTTCATGATGGATCACGGCTTAACGCTTGAAGAGGCCTTTCATCAACCCAGGATCGACGTCAGTGGCGGGCCGCGCATCGTCGCCGACAAAGACCTCGCCCCCGATGTCATGCAGGCACTCGGCGGTGTCTTGCCCGTTGTTGCGGCACGCCGCACCGCTTATCCCTTTGCCTTTGCATGCCCTGCGGGCGTGATGCGCGATGGCGAACTCAACATGGGCTGTACTGAAATCATGTCAGCCTATGGAGACGCAGTCAGCGGCGGTTAAGCCGTTTACCCGCTACGCAGCCGGCAACGAAAGCTCAACCCAACGACCGGTGCGAAGCAAGTGCGCGTCTTGCCTGTATGGCGCAATCAGCTGAAGGCCAAGCGGTAACCCCTTGGCTGAGCGGGCGATCGGCATGGTCAACGCGGGCAACCCCAAGAAGCTCCACAGCGCACAAAAAACTGGATCACCCGTAAAGGCTAAGCCCTCAGGTGCTTCGCCGGTTGCGGGGATTGTCAGCACCGCATCAAAGCCTTTGAACTGGGTTGCGGCATCCGCCCGCAAGCGTTGCTGCAATCCGCGTGCGGCTAAGTATTCAAACGCCGAGCGCGCCTGACCTTTTTCGACGAGCTCTTTTAAGTGAACGCTTGAGCGCTCTGGAAAACGCTTAACGTGCTCTTGGTGAATCGTACCGCCCTCACACTCAAGCAAGCAAAACATCGCATCAATACCAGTCCAATACTCATCGGGCAAACTAAACTCTTCAACGACAGCACCCTTAACGCGCAGCTGTGCAACGCTCTTGTCCATCGCTTGTTTTTGCTCAGCGGTGACACGATCATCAAAGGGCGTGCGCAACCAGGCCAGACGTGGCGCCGACGCAGGCTCAATGCCGACCTCTGTATTCATCGGTACCGGCGGCAACACAATGCTGTCAGGCTCAGTGGCAACTTTATTGCGCAACAAATTAAAAGCGTACGCAACATCATTAACCGATCTGGCAATAAACCCAACGTGATCAAGCGACCCAGACAACGGAAACACGCCCTCACGTGGCACTGCGCCAAAACTTGCCTTCAAGCCCACGACACCACAAAAGGCAGCAGGTCGAATCACTGAACCCACGGTCTGCGTACCCAACGCCAAAGGCACAATGCCCGCGGCTACCGCCGCAGCCGACCCGCTCGATGAACCGCCTGGGGTATGTGCGGCATTGAACGGGTTAACGGTGGGGCCAGGTTGGCGCCAGGCAAATTCTGTCGTGACCGTTTTGCCAAAAACCGCCGCGCCCAGCTGACGAATATGCGCAACAATCGGCGCATCATAACCAAGCACCTGGTCCGCATAAATCGGCGAACCATTGGTGGTTGTCAGCTCACGCGTCGCAATTAAATCTTTAATCCCAACCGGGATCCCTGCCCACTCACCATCACTCACCGCTTGTAATAAGTTGTCTGTGGGCGTACGCGCAACAAACGCATGCAACGAGGGCTCGCGCTCATCGGCGCGTGCAACACATTGCTGCAAATAGTCTTGGGGCGACAATTTACCTTGCGCAATCGCACGCGTCGCAGCAAATAGTCCGAGGGGTGCTTTGGTGGGTTTCATTCGGAAATCTCAATTCAATATGTGTACACTGACTTTAGCGCGAACCCACGTTCGGATCAATAATTTCACCGTTTAATTGTCGAGACGCTTATGTACAACCCGAAGCACTTTGAACAAAATGATCTAGTCGTTGTCAGCGAGCTGATCAAACACTTCCCGTTGGGTACACTCATTACCCGCGACGGTGAAGTGCTCGAGGCCAATCACATCCCGTTTATACTTGAGGGCGACTTAAGCCCAGGTACCAAACTCATTGGCCATGTAGCAAAGGGCAACCCAGTCTGGCAAACCGCGAACCCAGACGCTGAGTCGCTGGTCGTATTTCAGGGCCCAAGCGCCTACATCACGCCCAACTGGTATCCCTCTAAACTTGAGCACCACAAAGTCGTACCCACTTATAACTACGCCGTCGCCCATGTGTACGGCTGGCTCACGGTATCGCACGACAGCCAAGTCAAACGCCAAATTGTCGAAGACTTAACCACCAAAATGGAATTAAGTCGCAACAGCAACTGGCGAGTGACCGATGCGCCTGCAGATTATCTAGCAACCATGCTTGAATCGATTGTGGCCATTGAACTTACCATCATTCGCGTGCAAGCAAAATGGAAGATCAGCCAAAATCGCACTGACTCTGATCGAGTGGGGGTCGCGAAAGGTTTAGCAAATGCCGCACAAACAGATGCCGATCGTCAAATGGGTCGCATCGTTGGGGCCAGTGGGGGCTTGGGGTAATTCAGCGCAACATCAAACGGGCCTACTGTTCGGGCCCATTTGGCCTACTGCGCGCACGAAACAGTCGCATGCATCAACATGCCATCAACTTCGTGGCCAGGGACGTATTCAGAATTAACCACCCGACAACCGGTGACTTTCTCAATCGCCTCAATTTGGCGCGCTTTTTGCAGTGCAAGATCAGGTTTATAACCGCCCTGCTTGCCGCCGTAGGCTTCCCACTTATTTTCGCCCAACGGAATAATGCTGATCTCGCGCTTGTCTAACACCACGATCTGACGTGCAGGGCTGCGATGGTAGTAGACTGGGCTGCTTTGACAACCCACTAAAAAAAACACCGCAATCGCAGCCAATAGTTTCATATAAGTCTCAAAAAAACGCGATTTCATACCGACTTGTTCAAAATTGTCGCACGATTCAAGCCTCAAGCCATCCTCCGCCCAAGCCTGCTCGCACCGCGAATACCGTCAAGCATAACGTGATTTGCGAGAACCACTCGCAGAATTTGGCGCCTTTTGGTATTGTCTTTGCCATGTCGTTCAAATATTCAGGCTCATTGGGTCATTAAAAATAACATTTCTTCTGAGGCACACCATCATGTCAAAAGTAGGCGTATTACAGCTCCCCTCTCTTAAAGGTAAAGTTTCGGATGCCGAATGGCAGGCGCGTGTTGATCTAGCCGCCTGTTATCGGCTGGTTGCCATCTACGGCATGGCCGACATGGCCGCCAACCATATTTCGGCTCGCGTCCCAGGCGAAGAGGGCACCTTCTTAATCAATGCCTACGGCATGATGTACGAAGAAATTACGGCCTCGAGTCTGCTTAAGGTTGACCATCACGGCAATATTCTGACGAGCCCTGATTTTGGCGACCTCAAATATGGCCTAAACAAGGCGGGCTCTGTGATCCACAGTGCCATCCACCACGCGCGTGCCGATGTCGGTTGCGTCATTCATACGCACAGCTGGGCTTCAATGGCGATCTCGTCCCTTGAGTGCGGCTTGTTGCCACTCACCCAAACGGCTATGCGCTTCTTAAAAATCTCGTATCACAACTACGAAGGCGTCGTACTTGATGAGCGCGAACAAGAATCTCTTTGCAAAGACTTAGGCATGAGTGAAGCCATGATTCTGCGCAATCACGGTGCGTTAACTGTTGGCCGTACTGTTGGTGAAGCCTTTAACTGGATGCACCGCCTCGAGTTATCGTGCCATGCGCAGTTGGGTGCGATGTCGTGTAACAGTCCGCTGTCTAAGGTTTCACAAAAAGTGCTGGATGAAACGTGGAACAACTATCAGCCTGGCACGCGTCGTGCCTATGGCGTGATGGAGTGGCCCGCACTGCTGCGCAAACTTGACCGCACGGACATTTCATATCGTGATTAAAGTTTTCGCGACGCTCTTGCTAAATAGTATCTTGGGCTGCGCCTTCACGGCGTACGCACAAGATGCTCAAGACTATCCGACCAAACCGGTCAAAATCATTGTGTCCTTTACAGCGGGTGGCACCACCGACATCATTGCGCGCAGTGTCGGTCAACACTTGACTGAAAAACTCAAACAGCCGTTTGTCGTCGAGAACAAACCTGGCTCGGGCGGCAATATTGGCAACGAAATTGCCGCGCGCGCGCCAGCCGACGGC
>JBAXLV010000131.1:0-6523 GCA_037134635.1 Alcaligenaceae bacterium | reverse complement strand
TGAATTTTTTCACGATCGGTCGTTTTTTGGTTTAAGCCATCTACACCAACTTCTAAGCCGCGTAACGCTTTTTGAAACGATTCTTGAAAGGTTCGGCCAATTGCCATAACCTCACCAACCGACTTCATCTGGGTGGTGAGACGCGCATCTGCGGTTGGAAATTTTTCAAAAGCGAACCGTGGCACCTTGGTGACCACGTAATCAATAGTGGGCTCAAACGAGGCCGGTGTCGCACCACCCGTGATTTCGTTTTTGAGTTCGTCTAAGGTGTAACCCACGGCTAAACGTGCAGCAACCTTGGCAATCGGAAAACCCGTGGCCTTTGACGCGAGCGCAGACGAACGCGACACACGCGGGTTCATCTCGATCACAATCATCCGGCCGTTGAGCGGATTCACCGCAAACTGGACGTTTGAACCGCCGGTATCCACACCAATTTCACGCAACACCGCAATCGAGGCGTTACGCATGATTTGATATTCTTTATCGGTCAGCGTTTGTGCAGGCGCCACGGTGATTGAGTCGCCCGTATGCACACCCATTGGATCCAGATTTTCGATCGAGCAAACAATGATGCAGTTGTCGGCACTGTCGCGCACGACTTCCATTTCAAACTCTTTCCAACCAAGCAAGGACTCTTCAATCAGTAGTTCACTTGTAGGCGAAGCTTCGAGGCCGCGACGGCAGATGGTTTCAAACTCTTCTGCGTTGTATGCAATACCGCCGCCACTGCCACCGAGCGTAAAGCTTGGACGAATCACTGCCGGAAAACCGGACGTGCCGATTTCGGCACCTATACGGCGTTGAACTTCCCAGGCCTCTTCAAGCGAGTGTGCAACACCCGATTTGGCAGACTCCAGACCAATCGCAGTCATTGCAACTTTAAATTTTTGGCGATCTTCTGCCTTTTCAATTGCGTGCGCATTCGCGCCAATCAACTCAACATTGTATTTTTTTAATACGCCATGCTTATCAAGATCAAGCGCACAATTTAAGGCTGTTTGGCCCCCCATCGTGGGCAACACCGCATCGGGACGTTCTTTTTCAATAATTTTTTCGACCACTTGCCAAGTAATAGGCTCGATGTAAGTGACATCCGCTGTTTCTGGGTCAGTCATGATGGTGGCCGGATTGCTGTTGACCAGCACCGTACGGTAGCCCTCGGCTTTAAGGGCCTTGCAGGCCTGCGCGCCTGAGTAATCGAACTCGCAGGCTTGCCCAATCACGATGGGGCCTGCGCCAATGATCAAAATGGTTTTTAGGTCGGTACGCTTGGGCATGTTGACTCTTTATTTGTTGCTAGCCATCAGGCTCATGAATTGATCGAACAAGACAACAATGTCATGTGGCCCAGGGCTTGCTTCGGGGTGCCCTTGAAAACAAAAGGCCGGCCGATCGGTAAGTTCAAACCCCTGCAGCGTCCCATCGAACAACGAGACATGCGTTGCGCGCGCATTGGCGGGCAAGGTTTTAGCATCGACGGCAAAGCCATGATTTTGCGCTGTGATGAACACCCGGCCCGAGGCCAAATGCTGCACAGGGTGGTTGGATCCGTGGTGACCGGTTTTCATCTTGATGGTTTTGGCACCAATGGCTAAGCCCATGATCTGATGCCCCAGGCAAATGCCGAAGGTCGGCAGCTTGCGCTCGAGAAAAACCTTGGTGGCGTCGATTGCGTAATCACACGGATCAGGATCACCTGGACCATTCGATAAAAATACACCATTGGGATTGAGTTTCAGTACTTCGGCCGCAGTCGTTTGTGCAGGTACCACGGTGATGCGACAACCCCGTTCGGCGAGCAAGCGAAGAATATTTGATTTCACACCAAAGTCGTAAGCAACCACATGAGGTAACTGGCTCTTGTTTTGCCCAAACCCTTGACCAAGTTGCCACGTAGATTCAGTCCACCCAGCATTTTTAGTAGCCGACACCACCTTGGCCAGATCTTGTCCGGCCATACCCGGAAATTTTGCAGCCAACTGCAAGGCTTGTTTGGCATCTTCGCCAACCAAAATACAGCCACCTTGGGCGCCACCTTCACGCAAAATGCGAGTCAGCTTACGGGTGTCGATCTCAGCAATCGCGACAATGCCCTGCGATTTGAGATAATCAGGTAAAGATTGGGTTGAGCGGAAATTTGACAACTGCTCGGGGCAATTTCGCACAATCAGCCCTGCGGCATGAATTTTGGTCGACTCGACGTCTTCAATGTTGACGCCCGTATTGCCAATATGGGGATAAGTCAGGGTGACGATCTGGCCACTGTAGCTCGGATCAGTCAAAATCTCTTGGTAGCCGGTCATGGCGGTATTGAACACCACCTCGGCCACAGTCTGCCCATCAGCCCCGATCGAGACGCCTTGAAAGACGGTTCCGTCGGCGAGCGCTAGAATCGCAATTGCACGCTTTGACTGGGGGGCGTTTTGCTTAGCACGTAATTCTTCGAATATATTCGGCAGCACAATCAACCCCAGCGTTAAAAATTAGTAAGCAAACCTTGGAAGTATAACTGATGGCCAGCCTTCTTGACTCACTCCGGACCCACACCACCGTTGTCGCCGATACCGGTGATTTTGAGAGCATGAGGCGCTATCTGCCGACCGATGCCACGACAAACCCCTCTTTGATTCTAAAAGCGGTTCAACAAGATGCGTATCGCCCCTTGCTTGAGCGCTGCGTCAAAGCCCACCCAAAAGCGGCCACGAGTGATTTAGTTGATCAACTCTTGGTGTCTTTTGGAAAAGAAATACTTAGTATCGTGCCTGGACGGGTGTCAACCGAGGTCGACGCACGCCTATCCTTTGATACAAACGCCACGATCGAACGCGCCCGCAGCTTGATCAAGCGCTATCAAACTGTTGGCTTTGAGCGCGACCGCATTCTGATCAAGATTGCCGCGACCTACGAAGGCATCCAGGCCGCTCGCATCCTTGAGGCCGAAGGCATCCATTGCAACCTGACTTTACTATTTTCACTGGTTCAAGCCGTTGCGTGCGCCGAGGCGCACGTGAAATTAATTTCGCCCTTCGTCGGACGTATTTACGACTGGCACAAAAAACAGCAAGGTAGCAATTGGAATGAAGCCGCGAACAGCGGTGCAAATGATCCTGGTGTCTTGTCAGTATCCAAAATCTACAGTTACTACAAAAACTTTGGGGTCGCCACTGAGATTATGGGCGCAAGCTTCAGAAACACGGGTCAAATTTTGGCGCTCGCTGGCTGCGACCTACTGACGATCAGCCCTGACCTGCTCGCCAACCTCAGCGACACGCAAGGTGAGGTCAGCCCTCATTTAAACCTTGCGTATGCAAAAGCAAACACAAGCGCGCGCTTGCCTTCAGACGAACCGGCGTTTCGCTTTTTATTAAACGAAGACGCAATGGCGAGCGAAAAGTTAGCCGAAGGGATTCGCGCGTTTGTAACAGACGCTCGCAAATTAGACGCGCTGATTGACGCGCAGCGCTAAGTCGATAGACAAGAGGGGCTGACGTAAAGACGCACAGCCCTTAAAGCTTTTCAGTTTCGCCTGACTTTGGCTGCCAACGCATCAGGCGTTTTTCAATCACGCCAACGATTGAGTCCAAAACAAGCGCGCATGCTGTCAATACAAAAATCCCGGCAATGACCGTGTTCACGTCAAGGGTGCCCTCTGCTTGCAAAATCAAATAACCCACGCCAGCGGCCGAACCTAAATATTCACCAACCACCGCACCCACGAAGGCCAAACCGACTGACGTGTGAAGACTTGAAAATACCCAGCTCGTTGCAGAAGGCAAATAGACTTGTCTGAGTAGTTGCTTGCGATCAGCGCCGAGCATACGCGCGTTATCCAGCAGCGTTGGACTGACTTCACGCACGCCTTGGTAGACGTTAAAAAACACAATAAAAAATACTAACGTGACAGCGAGTGCCACTTTTGACCAAATCCCCAAGCCAAACCACATCGCAAAAATTGGCGCCAGAATCACACGTGGCATTGAATTCAAGGCTTTGATATAGGGATCAAGAATATTGCTTGCCATCGGTGAGAGCGCCAGCCACAACCCCATCCCAAGGCCAGACGTTGTACCAATAAAAAAAGCGAGTACGGTCTCAGTTAAGGTGATGCCCAAGTGCGAATAAATGTCACCATTGGCCACGAACCAATCCCAAATTCGCCCCCAGACGCCCAACGGTTTGCCAAAGAAAAAGGCGATTTTTGGATCAGCCGACGCGAGCTGCCAGCCCGCAATAATCAAGATCAAAATACTGACCTGCCATACGCGCAAAGACAGCCTCGAGGTGGGCTTCAAAAAATTCAACATATTAAGCTCGCTTTTGTTGGGCGTAGCCCTTCAAGACTTCGTCACGCAATACAGACCAGATTGCCCCATGCAGCTCAACAAAGCGCGGCTGCATTCGCACCTCAGCGACATCACGCGGGCGCGGCAAATCAATCACAAATTCGCCAATGGGATGCGTGCCAGGCCCCGCCGACAACACCACTACGCGATCACTCATGGCAATCGCCTCATCGAGATCATGCGTGATAAATAGCACTGCTTTGCGCTTGGCCATCCATAACTCAAGAACTTCGTTTTCCATCAACTGGCGCGTTTGAATATCCAGCGCAGAAAATGGTTCATCCATCAAGATGATGTCGGGATCCCGAATCAAGGTCTGAGCCAGCATGGTGCGCTTACGCATACCACCTGACATTTGATGCGGATAGCGATCTTCAAAACCGTTCAGCCCAACCCGCGTCAACCATTGACGGCCACGTTCGCACGCCTGCGCGCGCTCAACGCCCGCAAACTCTAAACCCGCAACGACATTATCAAGCGCAGACCGCCAGGGCAGTAGCGCCTCACCTTGAAACATGTAACCCGCACGCTTATTGATGCCGTTTAAGGCCTCACCAAAAGATTCGACGACGCCACTGGACGGTGCAAGCAAGCCTGCTGCGATATTCAATAAGGTTGATTTTCCGCAGCCAGTTGGCCCGACCACGGATACAAATTCACCAGGCGCCACGGCGAGCGTGGTATTTGCCACGGCAGTGTAGCGTTGCCCTGGATCGTCACGCGACACGAACGTGCATGAGATATCTTGCAACAAAAGTGCGGGCGCTTGCTGCTGCTTCGCGGCAGCGGATGCTTCAGTAGATGCCATCAGCCAAACTCGATTTAAGCTTTAACTTCAGGGTATTTTTCATTGGCGCGGCGGGTGAAATCATTGGTCCAGGTTTTAGCCAGATCCACTTTGGCATCCCGTATGTCGGCACTGTAGGCCGCTAACGCCTTCAAGGCGGTCGCCGGGCCATCTTCAGGAATCATGCCATCGGGCGAGATCGCTTCAAGACACTTTTCAACGGCCTTTGCGTAAATCTCTGGCTTGCCTTGAAGATAGCTTGCAGGCACTGCCTTGGTCACGCCCTCGGGGCCTGCTTTGATGATCCACTTATCTGCCCGCACGATCGCATTGGTCAACGCCTGCACGGTTTTGGGATTTGCGTCAATGTAGGCTTGCGGCATATACAGACTGCCCGCGGGCATATTGCCACCAAAAATATCCTGCGTATCTTTTAGCCGACGTGTATCGACAATAGTCAAAATCTCGTTGGCTTCTTCAAGCGTGGTAATCACGGGATCAATATTGGAAAGCGCATCGATATGACCTTCGCGTATCGCAGAGATCGCCCCAGCACCCGCACCCACACCAATAAATGAAACGTCGGTGGGCTTCAACCCATGCTTGGCCAGATAGAAGCTTGCGATCATGCTGGTCGATGAACCAGGCGCCGTGACACCCACTTTTTTACCGCGCAAATCTGCGGCGGTCTTAAAGTTTGGCAGCGTCTTTTTAGAGACGCCCAAGGTAATCATTGGGCAACGACCTTGCAGCACCACGCAGCGAAAAAACTGACCTTTGGATTGCAAGTTGATGGTGTGTTCGTAAGCGCCTGAAACCACATCGGCGCTACCGCCCACGACGGCCTGTAACGATTTTGATCCGCCGGCAAAGTCAGAAATTTTGACATCAAGACCTTCGTCTTTGAAGTAACCCAGTTGTTCGGCGATCGTCAAGGCCTGGTAATACGTACCGACCTTGCCACCCACCGCAATATGCACACTGGCTTTTTCAAGTTTTTGCGCAAGCACCAAAGACGGCGCAGCAGACAAGAGTGAAGTTGCACCTGCAAACTGAATCAACTGACGGCGTGAAATCGGCATGAGCGTCTCTCGTAAAATCTTTGATAGGCTATTTAAGCATAGAGGGTGCCGGTAGCGGCTGCGAGTTTACCCGCAAAGCTGGGCCCTTGAAGGTGATACAAGGCCCTCGCCACGCCCAATTCAGGTGGGCTTGCGTTCCATCAATGCCCAGGCAACCGTGCCGGCATCTACATATTCAATTTCACTGCCCGCCGGAACGCCGCGCGCCAGTCGGGTGACCTTGATCCCTTGCACGCGCAAGGCCTCAGAGAGGTAATGCGCAGTGGTTTCGCCTTCGGCCGTAAAGTTTGTGGCCAGAATAACCTCTT
>JBAXLV010000130.1:0-6528 GCA_037134635.1 Alcaligenaceae bacterium | reverse complement strand
ATTGAGCATCGCCTTGAGTGCATCAAGACGACTCTTGGGGCTCATGGTTTCGACAGGCTTCTGATCAAGTGCTGCCGACAAACCCATTTCTTCGATAAAACGCGAAGGCTCGCGCACCAGCTCTTCACGTGCACGACGCCGCTTCTGACACCAACTTAAAAGCAGACTGCGTTGAGCCCGTGTAATACCGACGTACATCAAGCGTCGCTCTTCTTGAACTCTTAAAGCCAGCGCATCACTGACCTTGGCAGGGTCAAGGTCTTCATCGTCTCGGCCCATGTGCGGCAACAAGCCCTCCTCAACACCCAGCAAATATACATGTGGGTATTCAAGCCCTTTTGATGCATGCAAGGTCGACAACTTCACCGCATCTTGCTCTTGCTCATCACTGCGTTCAAGCATCGTGACCAGAGCAACATGTTGCACCAAATCCAACAAGCCCATTGCGTCGGCTTCGGCTTTTCGCTTTAACCAACCAACAAGTTCCAAGACGTTTTGCCAGCGGCTCTGCGCAGGCTTTTCGTCAAGCATGTCATACAGATATCGCTCGTACTGAATCGCCCCAAGCAAATCATCAAGGATCGCGCCTGCGGGTTCAGCCGCAGTGACCGGTTCGCCTGGCCGCGTGTAACCCGCACGAAACTGAATTCTGACAATAAACTCACCAAAATTGCGCAACGGCTCAAGCTGCCGAGCATTCAAACGCGGTTCAAGCCCCATTTCAAAAACGGCTTCAAACAAAGAGATCTGCCGTTCGCCCGCATATTGCCCAAGCGTTTGCAGTGTTGCCTGTCCAATCCCGCGCTTAGGGGTTGTTGCCGCACGAATGAAAGCTGGGTCATCCTCTTCATTCGCAATTAAGCGCAGATACGCCAAGATGTCTCGGACCTCAGCCTTATCAAAAAAACTTTGTCCACCCGAGATTGAATACGGAATATGCAAATTGCGCATCGCCTGTTCAACAATTCTGGCTTGATGATTACCACGATACAAAATCGCAAAGTCTTTCCATGAGGCTTGCTTCTCAAAACGGGCCGCAGAGATTTTCATGGCTACGGTTTCTGCTTCGGCTTCATCATTTGGCATCGCAGTGATACTAATCGCATCGCCCGTACCATGTTCTGACCACAATTTTTTTTCAAATAATTTTGGATTTTTGGCAATCACGCGATTGGCAGCTGCCAAAATACTTTGGCTTGAACGATAGTTCTGCTCAAGCTTGACTAGGCGAATCTGTGGATAATCGGTGGTGAGTTTTGCAAGATTCTCGATCGTTGCGCCGCGCCAGGCATAAATAGCCTGATCATCATCACCAACCGCCGTAAACATTGCTCGGGGCCCCGTAAGCCATTGCACCAAGCGATATTGACACACATTAGTATCTTGATATTCATCCACCAATAAATAACGCACCCGCTTTTGCCATTTTTCACGGACCTCAGCTTCGCGTTCAAAAATTTGTGCGGGTAGTGCGATCAAGTCATCAAAGTCAACGGCCTGATAGGCCGCTAACGTCGCGTTATAACTACGGTAGACACGCGCCGCCTCAACTTCACTGACCGTTGAAGCAAGTGCGGCGGCCGCATCCGGGTCAATCAACCCATTTTTCCAGAGCGAAATTGTTTGCTGTACAGAACGCAAGCGCCCACGATCCGTCGTCGCCAATAGATCTTGAACAATGGCCAACGCATCGTCTGAATCAAAAATCGAAAATTGCGGCTTTAAACCTGCATGCTGGGCTTCTTCGCGCAAAATACGCACACCAAGCGAATGAAACGTACTAATCGTGAGCCCTTTGGCCAAGGCCGGATCCACCAGGCGTTTCACCCGATCATCCATCTCACGCGCCGCTTTGTTCGTAAACGTCAGTGCAACCACATTGCGGCACTGACAGCCACAGTCACGCAATAGATAGGAAATCTTTTGTGTAATAACACGGGTCTTACCCGAGCCTGCGCCAGCCAAAACCAGACAAGGACCATCCAGATACAACACGGCTTCGCGTTGCGTCGGATTCAAACCATCTGTTGCAAAAGTTGCCATAATGCTGGGCTAAATTTCGAGTGGATCCACTTCAAGCTGCCACCGCACTCGGCGCGCATCAAGCTGTTCAGGTAATAACTTAAGCCAGTGTCGCAGTAAAGACTGCAGCGCTGGGCGATTGGTTGATTCAAGCAATAACTGTGCCCTGCACATGTTATCAACGCGCACAATACGCAGCGGCACCGGATCATACAGGGTGAGCACCTCTTGCGTCTGGTAATGAGCAGAGAGTTCATTCGCCGACTCGCGAGCAAGGCGCAAGAAATCAAGCGCAACGTTTAAATCTTGCGCTTCCGCGCTCAATAAAGCCTGATAAGAAAACGGCGGTAACGCAGCCGCCTGTCGTTCTAGAATTGAGTGGCGCGCAAATCCTGCGTAATCGTGCCTGAGCAAAGCTTGATAGACCGCCTGCTCTGGATAACCCGTTTGCACGATGACCTCACCGTGTCCGGTGTGTCGACCCGCACGCCCGGCCACCTGCATCAACTGTGCAAACAAACGCTCAGGTGCTCGAAAATCTTGCGAAAACAACATGGCGTCTGCATTCAGAACGCCTACTAAACCCAGATTCGCAAAATCATGTCCTTTAGCAACCATCTGAGTGCCAACCAGAATATCGACCTCACCTGCATGTACGCTGGCAAACAGCGCTTGTGCAGAGCCTTTTTTACGCGTGCTGTCGGCATCAATTCGAACAATGCGGGCCTGCGGAAACAATTCTGCCAGATGCTCTTCGATGCGTTGTGTGCCTCGACCCATCGGCTGCAAATCTTGATCACCACAATCCGGACAGCCCTTTGGCACCGACTGCACCAGCCCACAATGATGGCAATGCAATTGCGCGCGACTCGCCTGCGCGCGATGCAACACAGTAAAAGTCGTGCAGCGTGAGCACTGACTCACCCACCCACACGAGCGACAGTGCAACGCCGGCGCATAGCCGCGGCGGTTCAAAAAAATTAACACCTGCTCTTTATTGGCAAGCCGAATGCGCATCGCTTCAAGCAGGTGCGGTGAGAGCCCATGTTCCATCTGCAAGCGACGCGTGTCTACGAGCCGCACAGAGGGTAAGGTCACATCGCGAGCACGCCCGGGCAAATCCAGCCGTTGGTAGGTTGATTTTTCAGCATGCGCCCAGCTCTCAAGCGACGGGGTCGCCGAGCCGAGCACGACTGGAATCCCCAAATCATGCGCACGCCAAACGGCTAAATCACGTGCCGAATACCGTAAGCCATCTTGCTGTTTGTATGAGGGATCGTGCTCTTCGTCTACGACAATCAAACCTACATCATCTAGCGGAGCAAAGATCGCTAGCCGCGTACCTAACACGATACGAGCCTCACCACTTTGCACCCGTAACCAGGCGCGCAAGCGCTCGCCATCAGACAAGGCGCTGTGCATCACGGCCACACCGTTCGCCCCTGCAACAGGTTCGAGGCGAGCACGCAGCGATTGCTCAAACTGCGGCGTAAGATTGATTTCGGGCACCAGCATCAACACCCGCTGGCCTCTTGCCAAGGTCTGCGCGGCCGCATGCAAATACACTTCAGTTTTGCCGCTGCCCGTCACGCCGTAGAGCAAAAAAGGTTTAAACGCCTGCGAGGCCACGATGGCTTTAACCGCTTGCTCTTGCGCGGGGTTAAGCGCTGGAATCGCTGAAGCTGACACCGCCTGTTGTGTTGCAGCACGGCGATTGGCCAAACGCGCAACGGGGCCCGCACCTGAACGCTTACCTTGATAAGACGACACGCTACGCAAGGGCATCGGCAAAGCCGGCATGATCACTTCGCCCAAAGGCCGCTGATAGTATTCAGCCGCAAAACTTGCGAAGCGCAACCAACTGGCCGTCAGCGGTGCGATGTCTTTCAATGCAACCTGAACCTCTTTGACCTTGGCGGGGTCGAAATCAGGCGTGTCGGGTAAGCCAACCACTAAACCGATCATCTTTCGACGACCAAACAACACAATGACCCGATCGCCAATCTCAACTGGAACACCCGACCAATAGTCGTAAAGCTCAGCTAAAGGGAGGTCTAACGCAACCCTGACCCATCGCTTGCTCACCATGGTATTTGGGTGCTCTGTAAGGTCAATGTCAGACATGAAGTTAATGTAATTTCTTTAGTAATGCGCTAAAGCACTGAGTTACTAGATTTTTAGACAATGAGAGTGTTTGCTTGTGGATAACTTTGGGGAAAACTTGCTTTATAAAAATATATCTGGTGTTTTTTGTATTGACATTACAACAAGGAATATGCGACTTTTTTATTAATATTATTATTTTTCAATAAGATAGGATTTTATTTCAATGTAACTACTAAATTTTTAAAGCTCGAGCACAACCTTCAGAGTTTGTGCATAACTTAAAGCTCAGACCATTATTTTATAAGGGTTTACACGATAAAACCCTTCTAAAACCACGCCAATACTAGCTCTAGCTAGCAGCAACGTGAAATTTCGGGCTGTACAAGCGTACTTCGTCGACTAAGGTCGCAACCGCCTCTGGTGGAGTGAATTGCGAGATTCCGTGCCCTAGGTTAAAGACATGACCACCCCGCCCAACTTCACCAAATGCTTCAAGTACCCGACGCACTTCGGTTCTGATCGCGGGCTCGCCTCCAAATAAAGCAATTGGATCGAGGTTACCTTGAAATGCGACCGAGTCAGACACGCGTTTACGTGCGGCAGCTAAGTCAACCGTCCAATCAAGCCCGACAGCATCCGCCCCGCAAGCCGCGATTTGTTCGAGCCATTGTCCGCCACCCTTGGTAAACACAACGACCGGCACTGCACGGCCCTCACGCTCACGGGTCAATTGCTGCACCACTTGGCGCGTGTAGTGCAACGAGAACTGCTGAAATAGCCCATCGGCTAGCACGCCACCCCAACTGTCAAAAATCATCACGGCTTGAGCGCCAGCATCAATTTGTGCGTTCAAATACTGCGCAGTCGTTTGCGCATTGACTTGCAATATTCGATGCAACAAATCAGGGCGCGCATACAGCATGCTTTTAATTAATCGATAATCATCGCTGCCCTGCCCTTCAACCATGTAGCAAGCAACCGTAAACGGGCTGCCCGCGAAACCAATCAAAGGTACCCGCCCCGCAAGCTCAGTGCGAATCAAGCTAACAGCGTCAAAGACATATTGCAATTTGCCGAGGTCTGGCACGTGCAAGCGATCTACATCTTCTTCGGTGCGAATCGGATGCGCAAACCGAGGGCCTTCGCCTTGCGCAAACGATAGACCCAGGCCCATTGCGTCAGGTACGGTCAAAATATCTGAAAACAAAATTGCTGCATCTAGATTAAAACGCTCGAGCGGCTGAAGGGTCACCTCAGCCGCATAGCTTGGGTTTTGCGCCAAGCCCATAAATGAGCCGGCGCGTGCGCGGGTCGCGTTGTACTCGGGCAAGTAACGACCGGCCTGACGCATCAGCCAAGTAGGCGTGTAAGGCACCGGCTCACGTTTAAGTGCGCGCAAAAATACGTCGTTTTTTAAGACGGAAACAGACACAAGGATCCTTTTTCTGCAGACCACTCACTTCACGAGCAGTTGGTGTTCATGATTTAAAAAGCATTTTACTCTTGCCCATCGTCGGATCGGTAGAGTTCGGCTTCAATCTCATGTTTGCGCATCAAGGCCCAAAAGGCTCTTCGATGCTTATTCGAGGCGCGTGCTGCCATCGCAATGTTGCCGTTATGTTTGAGAAGTGCATGCGTGATGTAGTCCCGTTCAAACTCTCGAACCAAACTTGACTTGGCCTCGCGAAATGAGTTGCTTTCTATGAGACAAAATTGTGCGCGATTTGTACTCATGCGATCATGCACTGACTGCTTTGCCTTAACACGATCCATCTTTGTTTTTACGGCTTGCGTGCGCGAGTTGGTCTGTACGCAACGCTCTGCTTCGACCAAGCTCTCGTAGCCTGCCTGGGGGGTCACAGAGCCGCCTAAAGCACTGTAAGCAAGTGCAGGCTCGCGCAATGTGCCTAACCGCGGTACTCGTGACACTGTGCTCAATACGCGCGCACGGAACTCGTCTCGACATAAAGGCAGTCTCACAAAGTCGGCCATCCCCAGCTCTAGTAAATCCTGCATGGCTGCCGACCGTAAGTCTTGAAAAATACCAACAAGTGGCAAAAAAGGACCTCGTGGAATCATCGAGAGTGCCTGTCGGGTCCAGGCGAGCGTGTCGAGGGATACCGGCACCAGGCACAGATCGAAGCGTCTGAGGCTGACTCCGGCCTGCGCCAACGCTTGTGCAGGCAAGGCAACCACCTGATCCTGACTCACCTCAAGATCTTGTCCGGCTTCCCACTCAAGCTGATGCAGCTTGATGCGATTTAAAGAAGGTGCCGCGTAAACAAGTACGTCTTCAAGCCACATACGGTGAGCCGCTAAGCGCAGCACTGCGCAATCAATTTGTTGTCGCATCTTTTCTCTCTAAGCAAAAGACGCTAGGCTAGGCTTGCTGCAGCCCCG
>JBAXLV010000129.1:0-6559 GCA_037134635.1 Alcaligenaceae bacterium | reverse complement strand
GAGCGAGCCGCCTTCTTCAAGGTTACGCTCAGCGCCAAAAAAGCGTTTCGGGCGCTGTAAGGCATTGGCATCGACACCACCGGTTAGTACTTTGCCCGAGGCGGGTACGACGGTGTTGTAGGCGCGTGCTAACCGGGTAATTGAGTCGAGCAAAATGACGACGTCTTTTTTCATTTCAACCAGTCGTTTTGCGCGTTCGATCACCATTTCGGCTACTTGCACGTGGCGCGTGGCGGGCTCGTCGAAGGTTGATGCCACGACTTCACCGCGTACCGTGCGCTGCATTTCGGTGACCTCTTCTGGGCGCTCGTCGATCAACATCACGATCATGACCGCATCTGGAAAATTGTCGGTAATCGCATGTGCGATGTGCTGCATCATGACAGTTTTACCTGACTTGGGGCTCGCGACGATGAGGCCGCGTTGGCCCTTCCCGATTGGCGCAAAAATATCCAGAATGCGCCCAGTCAGATTTTCTTCGCTTTTGATGTCACGCTCGAGTGGCATCACTTTGTCGGGGTGTAAAGGCGTCAGGTTCTCGAACATGATGCGATGCTTGATCGCCTCAGGCGCAAAACCATTGACTTTGTCGACCTTCACCAACGCAAAATAGCGTTCGCCATCTTTTGGTGTGCGCACTTCACCTTCAATCGAATCGCCGGTGTACAGATTAAAGCGACGAATTTGCGAGGGCGAAATGTAGATGTCGTCGGTGCTGGCCAGGTAAGAGGTATCGGGCGAGCGTAAGAAACCAAACCCATCCGGTAAGACCTCGAGTACGCCATCGCCAAAGATTTGTTCGCCTTGTTTGGCTCGCTTTTTCATGATCGCAAACATGAGTTCTTGTTTGCGCAAGCGATTGGCGTTTTCAATTTCGAGGCCGGCGGCCATCTCGAGCAGCTGCGAAACGTGCTGCGCCTTCAGTTCGTTAAGGTGCATTGATGTCAGTATAAAAAATTACTTCAAAATAGAAGAGGAGGAAGGATGAAAATTTTTAGTTAGGGAGGACAGCTCGCGTTAAGCGAACCCAGTGGCGAGCCACGAAGGGGCTCGCGCGTGAAGGCTTCTTAAATTGCGCTGTCTAGCCATGCCGTTAATTGTGCTTTTGAAAGGGCGCCAACTTTGGTGTCAGCGACTTTGCCATCTTTAAACAACATTAAAGTGGGGATACCGCGAATGCCAAAATTACCTGCGGTTGCCTGATTTTCGTCAACATTGAGCTTGGCGACAGTTACCTTGCCAGCATATTGGCTAGCAACTTCTTCAAGCATCGGAGCGATTTGCTTGCACGGGCCGCACCAGGCAGCCCAATAGTCAACCAGCACAGGTTGCGAAGATTTGATGACGTCTGCGTCAAAGCTGGCGTCGCTCACGTTTTTGATGTGTTCGCTCATGTTTTTTCTCTTAGAGGGATCGATCTAGCAAGTTTGGAATATTTTTTGCGTTTAAGTCCGGCGTTGCCAAGTGGCAGGGGATTCCGGCATCGCTTAGGATCGGCTTTTTGGATCCATCGCTGCTCAGCAGCAGTACGACTTGTCTGTATTAAAGCATAACATCGTCGGCTTTTGCTAGGTTTGGCGGCTTTAGCAATTAAACGGCTGTGCAGAATAACAACTAAAATGGCGCATCTTTTAATGTATTTGGGGTTGTTTTGAGTACTAAGTCTTACAACGAGTCATCGATTCGGGTGCTGAAAGGCCTCGAACCTGTGCGCCAGCGGCCTGGCATGTATACCCGCACTGAGCATCCGTTACACATTATCCAAGAGGTTCTCGATAACGCAGCCGATGAGGCTTTGGCCGGGTTTGGCAAGCATATCCAGGTGACACTGCATGCCGACAGCAGTGTCACCGTTGAGGATGATGGCCGCGGTATCCCCGTAGGCTTGCATCCAGAAGAAAAGGCGCCGGTCGTTGAGCTGGTTTTTACACGCTTGCATGCGGGCGGTAAGTTCGACAAGAAAGGTGGTGGTGCTTACGCGTTTTCGGGTGGTTTGCATGGGGTCGGGGTCTCGGTCACCAATGCCTTGTCCAAGCGGCTTGAGCTCGTGGTTTGGCGCGAGGCCTTGGCCCATCGCATGGTTTTTGCAAACGGCGATGTACTAGAACCACTCGTGCTGGCCCCTGAGCTCAATCGTAAAAAGTCAGGAACGCGTGTACGGGTTTGGCCTGATACGGGTTTTTTTGACTCTGGCGCGATCCCTGTCAATGAACTGATGCACTTGCTGCGTAGCAAGGCGGTGTTGATGGCAGGCGTCAAGGTGACGCTGATCAATGAAAAAACGGGCGATACGCGTACCTGGCAATATGAAGATGGCTTAGCGGGCTACTTGTCCGAGGCCTTGCAGGGGCTTGAGTTGCGCGTGCCGATGTTTCAGGGGGCACAATTCGCCCTTGCCGAACACGAAAGTTTTGCCGAAGGTGAGGGTGCGCAGTGGGTTGTCGTGTGGGCCGACGAGGGCAATGTCGTGCGTGAGTCCTACGTCAATCTGATTCCAACCCCGGCTGGGGGTACCCACGAGTCCGGTCTGCGCGAGGGTCTCTTCAGTGCAGTAAAAGGCTTTGCCGAATTGCACAGCTTGCTACCAAAGGGCGTCAAACTGCTACCTGAAGATGTGTTTGCGCGCGCCAGTTTTGTGCTGTCGGCTAAGGTGCTTGATCCTCAGTTTCAGGGGCAAATTAAAGAGCGTCTAAATAGCCGCGATGCCGTACGCTTGGTGGGCGGGTTTGTGCGCACCTCGCTCGATCTTTGGCTCAACAGCAATGTTGAATACGGTAAAAAACTCGCCGAACTGGCGATCCGACAGGCGCAGGCGCGGGCCAAGTCAGCGCAAAAAGTCGAAAAACGCAAAAGCTCAGGTGTTGCCGTCTTGCCTGGCAAATTGACCGATTGCGAATCCTCCGATTCAACCCGCACCGAAGTGTTTTTGGTTGAGGGCGACTCGGCCGGCGGCTCTGCCAAAATGGGACGAGACAAAGAATTTCAAGCGGTTTTGCCCTTGCGCGGCAAGGTCTTGAACGCCTGGGAGGTCGATCGCGATCGACTGTTCGCGAATAACGAAATTCACGACATCGCCGTTGCAATCGGTGTAGATCCGCACGGCCCCAAAGACAGCCCCGACTTGTCTGGCCTGCGCTACGGGCGCATCTGTATTTTGTCTGACGCTGACGTTGATGGTTCGCATATTCAAGTGCTGTTGCTCACACTGTTTTATAAACATTTTCCGCGACTCGTTGAATTGGGCCATGTGTATGTGGCACGCCCACCGTTGTTTCGGGTTGACGTACCCGCGTTGGGCAAACGTCCCGCGCGAAAAATCTATTGCCTAGACGCGGGTGAGCTCGAGGTCGTCCAAGACAAGTTGCGCAAAGAAGGTGTGCGTGAAGGGTCTTGGGATATCAGCCGGTTTAAAGGTCTGGGCGAAATGAGTCCAGTGCAGTTGTGGGAAACCACCATGAATCCAGACACGCGCCGCATGCTTCCGGTGGGTTATGGCGCGCTTGCCCCAGGGGCAACGACAGCCATGTTCGATATGCTCATGGGTAAAAGCAAATCTGGTGCGCGCCGTACTTGGCTTGAAGATAAGGGTAATCTTGCAGAGGTTGATATTTAAATGACGGATGGTACTCAACCTGGTTTGTTTGATCAAAAAGACGACAGCGAATCGTTGACGCTTGGCTTGTATGCCGAACAGGCGTACCTAGACTACGCCGTGTCAGTGGTACGTGGACGCGCCTTGCCCGACGTGGGTGATGGTCAAAAGCCCGTACAACGACGCATCTTGTATGCGATGCAGGCGATGGGCTTGCAGTCGGGTGCGAAACCCGTCAAATCTGCGCGTGTGGTGGGTGATGTGTTAGGTAAGTATCACCCGCACGGCGATCAGGCTGCCTACGATGCCCTGGTGCGGATGGCACAGCAGTTCACGCTGCGCTATCCACTGATTGATGGTCAGGGCAATTTCGGTTCACGCGATGGCGATAACGCGGCGGCGATGCGCTATACCGAGGCGCGTCTAACGCCCTTTGCGCGTTTATTGCTTGATGAGCTCGATGAGGGAACGGTTGATTTCGTGCCCAACTACGACGGTAGCCATCAAGAACCTGATATGTTGCCGGCACGGCTGCCCGTGATGCTCTTGAACGGGGCGTCTGGCATCGCGGTCGGAATGGCCACCGAAATCCCTTCGCATAATTTGCGCGAAATCGCGACAGCGTGCGTGGCCTTAATCAAACAGCCCAGTTTATCTGACGAAGCGTTGTTTGAGATGGTACCTGGGCCTGATTTTGCGGGCGGTGGACAAATCATTACCGCAGCTGCGGATATTGCTCAGATCTATCAAACAGGACGTGGTTCGATCAAAGCACGCGCGCGCTGGCAGTTTGAAGAAATGGCGCGTGGCCAGTGGCAATTGGTGGTGCACGAGCTGCCCCCAGGCGCCTCATGTCAAAAAGTGCTTGAAGAGATTGAAGATCTCACCAATCCAAAAGTCAAAGCAGGCAAAAAGGCGCTGACGCCTGAACAGCAACAAACCAAAGCGCAAATGCTGGGTTTGTTAGACGCTGTGCGCGATGAGTCGGGCAAGGATGCGGCTGTGCGCCTCGTGTTTGAACCTAAAACGTCGCGCATTGACCGCGATGAACTGGTCAATACATTGCTTGCGCAAACCAGTATGGAAACCAGTGTTTCCTTGAACCTGGTGTGTATCGGAACCGACAAACGTCCACGTCAAAAGGGCTTGCGTCAAGCCTTGCTTGAGTGGATTGATTTCCGTACCAGTACGGTTTTGCGTCGTACACAATATCGCTACGACAAGGTGACCGATCGTATTCACGTGCTCGAAGGCCGCATGCTGGTCTATTTGAATGTGGATGAGGTGATTCAGACGATTCGAGAGTCTGACGAACCCCGTCCCGCCTTGATGACGCGCTTTGCGTTAAGTGAGCGTCAGGCAGACGATATATTAGATATGCGTTTGCGTCAGTTGGCCCGTCTTGAGGGTTTCAAAATTGAGCATGAGCTGGCTGATAAAAAAACAGAGCAAGCAAAGTTAAAAGAGTTAATTGATCAACCCACCGCACTCAAACGCACGATTGTTCGAGAAATCGAAGCTGATATAAAAACCTACGGTGACGAACGTCGCACACTCATCAAAACCGCTGGGCGTGCCGTGCTTGAGGTCAAGATTATTGATGAACCCGTGACCGTGATTGTGTCGCAACAGGGTTGGCTGCGTGCGCGACAGGGGCATGGTCATGAGGTTGCTCAATTTACGTTTAAGGCAAGCGACGATTGTTACGGTGTCTTCGAATGCCGAAGTACAGATACGCTGATCGCCTTCGGCGATAACGGTCGCGTGTATTCAGTCGCTGTGGCTAGCTTGCCGTCGGCGCGTGGTGACGGCGCACCAGTGACGTCGATGATCGATCTGGATGCAGGTTCGCGTATCGAGCACATGATCGCAGCGCAAGCGGATTCTGCGTGGCTCTTGACCACCCGACAGGGCTTTGGTTTTATAGCAAAAGTCTCAGATATGACCAGCCGACAGCGCGCCGGTAAACAATTTGTCACGCTTGAGCCTAAAGATGGCTTATTACGTCCTGTTCCCATGTTTAGTCAGGCTACGCGGGTTGCATTTTTGTCGACGCGTGGTCGGATGTTGTTGATCGATGCCGTTGAGATCAAGGCACTCGCCTCCGGAGGGCGAGGGACGATTTTGATGGGCATTGACCCACCCGATACGCTGGCTCAAACGGTTCCTGTATCCAAGGCGGGGTTGCGTGTGACTGGCACCTACCGCAATAAGCAGGTGCAAGATGTACTTTCTGGCGTAGAGCTTGCGTCTTATTTGTCAAAACGGGCTCGTAAAGGAAAATTGCTGGCCGTCAGGTCCAAAGACCCCGTACTTTCACCCGTTCTTTAAAAGTAGAATCTCGTTTTGCGATGTTTCTTGAATCATTTTTAGGTTAAAGCGATTATGTCGTTTCAAATTACGATCCAACCCAGTCAGCATCAATTCGTGGCTGATGCAGATAAAAGTGTGCTTGATGCCGCGCTCGCAGCTGGGATTGTGTTGCCTTACAGTTGCCGCAGCGGCGCCTGCTCAACGTGTAAAGCCAAAGTCTTGTCGGGTTCGGTCGAGGCAGGCGCAAGTCCAGCCCAGGTTTTGAGCGCAGACGAAATCGAAGCCGGCTTCACGCTGTTATGTCAGGCGCGTGCGACGTCTGATCTTGTGATTGAGTCGCGTGAACTACGGTTAGCATCCGATATTCAGATCCGCAAAATCCCGTCGCGCGTGACAACGATTCAACGACCCACCCCTGACGTCGCCCTACTGACCTTACAGTTGCCGGCCACTGAAACGTTTCGGTTTTATGCGGGTCAATATATCGAAGTTATTTTAAAAGATGGCAAGCGCCGTAGCTACTCAATGGCCAATGCCCCGCACGCGGCCGCATCGCTTGAATTGCATATTCGGCATCTCAGCGGCGGTCTGTTTACAGATCACGTGTTTGGCGCGGGCGCCACGGCGATGAAAGAGCGCGAAATCTTGCGCCTT
>JBAXLV010000128.1:0-6592 GCA_037134635.1 Alcaligenaceae bacterium | reverse complement strand
AATCGAACGTGCTTTACCAGCGCCCTCTTGCAGAATCTCTTCGATACGATCAGGGCGCGACATCAAATCTTCGTAGTGTGTACGTAACGGCCCCATCTCTTGCTCAATACGCTCGCACAAACGTTTTTTAGCATCACCCCAGCCCATACCAGCTGAAAGTTCGGCATGAAATTTGGCGGTCTCGGAGGGCTGCGCAAACGCCTTGTAGATCAGGTATAGATGCGAGGCATCTGCATCCTTCGGTTCGCCGGGACCTCGCGAGTCAGTCACAATTTTCGCGATAGCAGAGTTTAGCGCCTTGGCTCCACCTTCAAACAAGGGTACGGTATTGCCATAGCTTTTTGACATTTTGCGACCGTCCAAGCCAGGTAAGGTCGCGACATCTTCAGAGATCACTGCTTCAGGCAATACAAAAAACTCACGCCCCTGACCAAACAAATGATTGAACCGTTGCGCAATATCGCGCGCCATTTCTAAATGCTGTGTTTGGTCACGACCCACCGGCACCTTATGCGCGTTGAACATCAAGATATCGGCTGCCATCAGAATGGGATATGAAAACAAACCCATATTGATACCATCGTCGGCCTCAACCCCTTTGGCAGTATTTTGATCTACAGAGGCTTTATAAGCGTGGGCACGGTTCATTAAACCTTTGGCCGTCACGCAGGTGAGCATCCAGCAAAGCTCTGGGATCTCAGGGACATCTGACTGGCGATAAAAGGTCACTCGCTGTGGATCAAGGCCCGAGGCCAACCAAGTTGCTGCGATTTCGAGCCGCGAACGCGCGATTAGCGCGGGATCTTCAGATTTGATCAGCGCGTGATAGTCTGCCAAGAAAAAGAAAGCATCGACGTTGTTTTGCTGACTCGCTTGAATCGCTGGACGGATCGCCCCCACATAATTACCCAGATGTGGGGTACCAGAGGTGGTGATGCCAGTCAGGACGCGGGTATTCATAAAAGGGCCAGGTGCTGAGGTTGAGGAAAACAACTAAGCCATGAGTGTAACGTCTACAAAGCTGGTTTGAGAGTGCCGCTTGATCAACCAAGAGAAACGCGAACGCTGAGCGTCAGATACTAACGGTATCGCGGCGCTCAGACTCTAGATATTCTTTGGACTGCATTTCGAGAATACGCGACACCGTACGGTGAAACTCGTTCGACATCGGACCCGAAGTGTAAATCTCATCAGGCTCGCAGGCTGCCGACATAATCAACTTGATTTTATGATCATAGAAAACGTCAATGAGCCAGGTAAAGCGTCGCGCCTCAGAGGCTTCGCGAGGCCCCATCTCAGGGACGTCAGACAAGATCACCGCATGAAAGCGACTGGCAAGTTCGAGATAGTCATTTTGCGAGCGCGGACCACCACAGAGCGTCGCAAAATCAAACCACACGACACTACCCGCACGTTGCTTTGCGCGAATTTCTCGATGCTCGACGAGTAGAACAGGATCTTGCGGCGCAGTATCGGCCAATTGATTGAACGTATGAAGCAACGCCTCATCCGCTTGGGGGCCCATCGGCGTGTGATAACACTTCACTTGCTCAAGCGTACGTCTGCGATAGTCGATGCCGGCATCAACGTTCAAGATATCCATACGATCTTGTATTAATTTGATCGCCGGCAACAAACGATCTCGATGTAAGCCGTCTGGATAGAGCGTAGAAGGTTCGTAGTTTGACGTCATCACAAATGAGGTACCGAATTCAAAAAACTTCAACAGCAGACGGTACAAAATCATGGCGTCGGCCACATCCGACACGTGAAATTCGTCAAAACAAATTAATCGATAATCTTTTGAGATACGACGCGCAACTTCGTCGAGCGGATCCTGCATCCCTTTCACTTCGTCAAGCTGACGATGCACACTACGCATAAACTCGTGAAAATGCAGACGGGTTTTACGCTGAACCGGCACGGTTGCGTAAAACGAATCCATCAAAAAACTTTTGCCGCGACCAACCCCACCCCACAGGTACACACCACGCGGGATTTCAGGGCGTTTAAAAAAACGTTTTACCGCACTCGAGCGCTGCGCCTTGAAAGCAACCCAATCATCATAGTAGCGTTGTAAACGCTCTACGGCAGCACGCTGAGCGGGGTCGGATTTATAACCCCGCTCGGCTAAGGTCTGCTCGTAGGATTCAAGAACGTTCAAAATACTTAAAAATTAAGCGTGCGCTTATCAACAGCCAAGGCCGCTTCTTTCATCGATTCGGATAAAGTTGGATGTGCATGGCAAATCCGGGCAATATCCTCGGCCGCGCCTTTGAACTCCATGATGGTGACGGCTTCCGCAATCAGCTCAGAAGCCATCGGCCCAATGATATGCACACCCAAGACCTCATCGGTTGTTGCATCTGCCAATATTTTGACAAAGCCTGTGGTATCACCCAGAGCACGTGCCCGGCCATTCGCCAAGAACGGAAAGCTTCCGGACTTGTAAGCCTGACCCGACGCCTTAAGTTGCTGCTCAGTTTGCCCGACCCACGAAATCTCAGGCGAGGTATAGATCACCCAAGGAATCGTATTGAAATTAACATGGCCATGTTGGCCGCCAATACGCTCAGCAACAGCCACGCCCTCTTCTTCGGCTTTATGCGCCAACATCGGACCACGCACCACATCACCCACCGCCCAAACATTGGGCAGATTAGTCTTGCAGTCACCATCAACCACGACAAAACCACGCTCGTCGAGCTGCAAGCCAACCGCATCTGCCTTCAAACCACCCGTGTAAGGAACGCGGCCGATCGAAACGATCAGTTTGTCGACGACTAATTTTTGTTCGGCGCCCGCGGCGTCGGTGTAAGGGACTGTGACCGTCTTGGCCCCCGCTTTAATCTCACCGAGTTTAATTCCAGTATGAATCGCCAAGCCTTGTTTGGTAAAAATCTTAAACGCTTCTTTTGCCACCTGCGTATCAACCGCCGCCAGAAAGTCTGGCATCGCTTCAAGTACGGTGACTTCAGCACCCAAGCGACGCCACACGCTACCCATCTCTAGACCGATGACACCCGCGCCAATCACGCCCAGTTTTTTGGGTACAGCTGAAATGTTAAGCGCACCATCGTTAGACAACACTTGTTGCTCATCAAACGGCAGGCCAGGTAATTCACGGGCAGACGAACCGGTTGCGATCACCACATGTTTGCCAACGATGTCGGCTGTTGCCGTGCCGCTGACATTGATCGCCCAGCCACCCTCAACCCGACCGGTAAAGGCACCCTTGCCATGGAAGAACGTGATCTTGTTCTTTTTAAACAAATACAAAATGCCGTCGTTGTTTTGCTTCACGACGCTATTTTTACGGCTAAGCAATTGATCGACATTAAGTGTCACGCCCTTCACCTCGATGCCGTGTTCGGCAAAATGATGATTGACCTGATCGTAGTGCTCTGACGATTGAAGCAAAGCCTTAGAGGGAATGCAACCCACATTGGTACACGTGCCGCCCGGGGCGGGGCCACCCTTGCCATTTTGCCAGGCGTCGATACACGCGACCGACATTCCTAATTGCGCAGCACGAATCGCAGCGATATAGCCACCCGGGCCAGCACCGATCACAACAATATCAAATTGTGTAGACATGAGTATCTCGGGTTAGATTTCGAGCAGCAAACGTTGTGGATCTTCGAGCGCTTCTTTCATCGCAACCAAACCCAATACCGCCTCACGACCGTCGATGATGCGGTGATCGTAAGACATTGCCAAGTAATTAATTGGACGAATGACAATCTGACCCTTCTCAACCACTGCACGATCTTTTGTAGCATGCACACCCAAGATTGCCGACTGTGGTGGATTGATAATTGGGGTAGACAACATCGAACCAAAAACACCACCGTTTGAAATCGAGAAGGTACCGCCGGTCATTTCTTCGATACCCAGCTTGCCTTCAGAGGCACGCTTGCCAAAGTCAGCAATGGTTTTTTCAATTTCAGCGATTGAAAGTTGATCAGCGTTGCGCAGGATGGGCACGACCAAGCCGCGTGGACTACCAACAGCGATACCGATATCAAAGTAACCGTGATAGATGATGTCTTTTCCGTCGATCGAGGCATTCAAGACGGGATAACGCTTGAGGGCAGCAACCGCCGCTTTGACAAAGAACGACATGAACCCGAGCTTAACGCCGTGCTCTTTTTCAAACTTGTCTTTATACAAATTACGTAAATCAATCACGCCTTGCATGTTGACTTCGTTAAAGGTCGTCAGAATTGCGTTATCTTGCTGCGACTGCAACAGACGCTCGGCCACACGCGCACGCAGACGGCTCATTGGCACGCGTTGCTCGGGGCGGCCATCAAGCGACTGAGTCATAGGAACAGAGGGGTTCGCCAAAGGCGCGGCCTTAGCAACCGCAGCAACTGGCGCTGAAGCCCCAAGCGCATCGCCCTTGGTAATACGACCATCGCGACCTGAGCCAGCCACAGTTGAAGCTGCGACGCCTTTATCTACAAGGATCTTTGCGGCAGCGGGAGAGGCAACCCCTGCGCTACTCACTGAGGTAGGTGCAGCAGCGGCAGGAGCCGTTGCAGGCGCGACTGCGGGCGCAGCGGCCGCCGCAGGCGCTGCAACAGCTTTACCTTCAGTATCAATACGCGCGATGATTTCGCCCGATGCAACCAGACTGCCATCACCACGAACGATTTCTGCAAAGACACCCGAAGCCGGAGCCGGGACTTCGAGAACGACTTTATCCGTTTCAACTTCGATCAAGATTTCATCGGCTGTCACCACATCACCCAGTTTTTTCTTCCAGGTTAATAAAGTTGCTTCAGAAACAGATTCAGACAGTTGGGGCACAACTACATCGGTGATTGCCATTTTTTTTCCGTGAGGGATCGTATTGATCGGTAAAGTCGCTTGAGTTATTTGGTTAGCATGAACACTTTAAATTTGCCAAAGGCTTGCTCAACCAACGCCTTCTGCTGTTCTTGGTGCTTGGCCAGATAGCCCACCGCAGGTGATGCAGAAGCAGGTCGCCCCGCATAACCCAGTTTTTGTCCAGCCGTCATGTTTTGGTACAGGTGATGCTGCACATAAAACCAAGGGCCTTGATTTTGCGGTTCATCTTGCACCCAAACAACTTCAGTGGCTTTAGGATATTTGCATAGTTCAGCCTCAAAGGTTTTATGCGCAAAGGGATACAACTGCTCGACTCGAATGATTGCAACCGAGCTATCTTTGCGCTCAGCACGCCCATGCACCAGGTCGTAATAGACTTTGCCTGAACATACCAATACCCGCTTAACCGACGCCGCTTTAATTTGCTCGTCAAGTTCAGGGATGATCGGTTGGAAACGCCCTGTTGAGAGCTCTTTCAGAGGCGAGCCTGCATCTTTATTTCGCAACAGCGACTTCGGCGTCAGAATCACCAGAGGTTTACGAAATTTTCGGACCATCTGACGGCGCAAGAGATGGAAAATCTGCGATGCAGTGGTTGGCTGCACCACTTGAATATTGTTATCAGCGCACAACTGCAAGAAGCGCTCAATACGCGCAGATGAATGCTCAGGGCCTTGACCCTCGTAGCCATGCGGCAACATCATGGTCAAACCAGACTGACGCCCCCACTTAGCCTCACCAGACACAATGAACTGATCAATCACAACCTGAGCACCGTTGACGAAATCGCCAAACTGGGCCTCCCAAATCGTGAGGGTATTTGGATCAGCGCATGAATAGCCGTACTCAAAACCTAATACAGCTTCTTCAGACAACACCGAGTCAATCACAGTGAAAGGTGCTTGACCCGCAGAAACGTTTTGCAACGGAATGTACGTACCATCGTCCCAACGCTCACGGTTTTGGTCATGCAATACGGCATGACGATGCGTGAAGGTACCACGGCCAGAATCTTGACCCGTTATACGAATCGCATAGCCTGCCTTGACTAAGGTTGCAAAGGCTAGATGCTCGCCCATGCCCCAATCAAGGTTTTGCTCGCCACGCGCCATCGCACGACGGTCGTTGAGCAACTTAGTCACCAAGGCGTGAGGCGTAAAGCCAGCCGGCGTTTGTGTGAGCGCCTCGCCAATGCTTTTGAGCTCAGCCAATGGCACCGCAGTATCGGCCTGGTCGGTCCACTTGGCGGCGAGAAACGGGGTCCAGTCAATCGCGTACTTGCTTTTATAGTTTGTCAGCACCGGTTCTATCGTACGCTGACCGTCTTCCATGTACCGGCGGTAATCTTTAACGAGTTGATCTCCCTCGCCCTCTTTGAGCACACCTTGCGCAGTCAGTTTGTCTGCATAAAGTTTGCGAGTACCCGGATGAGCACCGATTCGCTTGTACATCAAAGGCTGAGTCAGTGCGGGCGTATCTTGTTCGTTGTGTCCAAGCTTACGGAAGCAAACGATATCCACCACAACATCGCGACCAAAGGCCATTCTGAAATCAAGTGCTAAGCGCGTGGTAAAGGCAACCGCTTCAGGATCATCACCATTAACGTGAAACACCGGTGCTTCAATCATTTTTGAAACATCAGTGCAATAAATGGTTGAGCGCGTATCACGGGGATCAGAAGTCGTGAAACCGATCTGGTTATTAATCACCAGATGTACGGTACCGCCCGTACCAT
>JBAXLV010000127.1:0-6619 GCA_037134635.1 Alcaligenaceae bacterium | reverse complement strand
CAGTGATTTTACGGCCTTTAGTTTGGCGTTGTTTGCTCAAACCCAGATGATTAGTTACGCAGGGCCGATGGCGTGTTTTGATTTTGGTGCTAAAAAAACCGAGATATTGACCGCAGAGATTTTTGGCGAGTGCATGCGTGGTGAGCTTGAAATCTTAAGCTTTGAAACACAAGACGCCGATGCATTCGATGGGCGTGGCATCTTGTGGGGCGGCAATTTAGCAATGATTACCTCACTCGTGGGTACTCCTTTTATGCCTAAAATTAAAGGTGGCATCCTTTTTATCGAAGATGTGGGTGAGCATCCCTATCGTATTGAGCGCATGCTCAATCAGTTGGCGCAGGCAGGGATCCTGGGTCGGCAGAAAGCCTTGATCCTCGGTGGTTTTACCGACTATCGTTTGGCTGAGCATGATCGCGGCTACGATTTAAAAGCTGCTGTTGCGTACATTCGAAAGTCGGTCAAGATCCCGGTGATCACTGGTTTGCCGTTCGGCCATACCGCAATGAAAGTGACCTTACCCATCGGCGCAAAAGTGGGGATGGCAACCGAAAAAGGTTTGGTGCATCTAGTGCTTGATGAACACAAGCATTAGGCTAAGCGGGATGTTCAATGAACGTACGCGGATCTAAGTCGATACGCGTACGCCCTCTTCAAGCTTGAACGCGTTCGTGTTTGAGTGTCAGTAAGAAACTTCTTGTTTCTTTGACGACCACACCAGACAGTAACAATAGGCCGACTAAGTTCGGAAACGCCATCAGGCCATTGACGACGTCAGAAACGGCCCAGACCAGATCAAGCGAGACCACAGTACCGATCATGACAAAGGCCGTATACAGGCAGCGGTACGGCACAACCACCCACTTGCCGCACACGTATTGCGCGCACTTTTCACCGTAGTAGCTCCAGCCAAGAATGGTGGAATAGGCGAAAAACAGCAGGCCGATAGTCACAATCCAGTCGCCGGGTCCGGGTAGCATTTGGTCAAAGGTTTGTGCGGTGAGCGCTGCGCCAGTGCTGCCACCCGTATACATGCCACCCATCACCAGCACCAATCCTGTGACCGAGCACACGACGATGGTATCGATAAAGGTGCCGGTCATGGACACCAGCGCCTGCTTAACCGGCTGATCAGTTTTTGCTGCTGCAGCTGCAATGGGCGCTGTGCCTAGTCCGGCCTCGTTTGAAAAGACCCCTCGCGCCACGCCATAACGAATGACCGTGCCCAAGGCCCCTCCGGCGACGGCCTGGCCGGTGAACGCATCGGTCATGATGAGCGTTAACGCTGGCCAAAGCTGCTCAATATTAAGCAGAATAATCAGTAAGCCGCCACCCAAATAAAAGAGTGCCATAAAAGGCACGATGATCGAGGTAACACGTGCAATGCTTTTGATGCCACCCACAATCACGAGCGCGGTGATGATGGTGAGCACGACCCCAGTGAGCCAACCCGGGATCGCAAAGCTCGAGCGCATCGATTCGGCGAGTGAATTCGATTGTACCGACGCCCCTGTTCCCAGGGCCGCGATCATGCCAAAAATGGCAAACAGCATGCCCAGCCATTTCATGTCTAACCCAAGCGAGATGTAATACATCGGCCCTCCTGACATCTTACCGTCTGCGTCACGCACGCGATATTTAACGGCGAGTAGACCCTCTGCATACTTGGTGGCCATGCCGAAAATTGCGCAGAGCCACATCCAGAAGAGCGCACCGGGGCCCCCCAGCACGATTGCGGTCGCAACACCTGCAATGTTGCCGGTGCCAATCGTGGCGGCTAAGGCGGTCATGAGCGCCTGGAATTGCGAGATGTCGCCGGGTTCATCTGGGTGTGTCTTACGCGAGAAAGCCATGCGCAGTGCATAGGGCAGCAGCCAGATTTGTAACCCAAACAACCGGACGGTTAAATAGATACCCGTACCCACCAGTAATACCAACATGATGGGGCCCCAGACAATGCCCCCTAAAGCATGAAATAAAATAGTCAGCGACTCCAAACTAATCTCCTTATCGATGTACAGATGCCACAAGTACTGCGGTATCTGTTGCGCATAATAGGGATTGCAGGACAAAAAAGATCAAAAAGTACTGACTTGTTACACTCCATACTTATTTTGCAAGTTGTAACCAACGTATTTACTCAATCGGCTTCTCGTGATAACAGCATCAAACCTCACCATTCAGTTCGGCCCTAAACCTCTTTTTGAAAATGTGAATGTCAAACTCGGCGAAGGCAACCGATATGGCTTGATCGGCGCAAACGGCTCGGGTAAGTCTACGTTGATGAAAATCATCGGCGGCGATCTTGAGTCGACGGCGGGTAACGTTTTTTTAGAGCCGGGACTGCGTCTTGGTAAATTACGGCAAGATCAATTCGCCTTTGAAGATCTGCGTGTGCTCGATGTGGTGTTGATGGGGCACGTTGAGATGTGGCAAGCCATGAGTCAACGCGATGCGATTTATGCAAATGCTGACTCGACTGATGATGACTACATGCGTGCGGCCGATCTGGAAGCGAAGTTTGCTGAGTATGACGGTTATACCGCCGAGGCGAGGGCAGGCGAACTTTTGCTAGGACTTGAGTTTCCGGTCGACCAGCATCAGTTACCAATGCGTGAAATTGCGCCAGGCTGGAAATTACGCGTCTTATTGCCGCCAGCACTATTTTCAAATCCTGATGTGTTGTTGTTGGATGAGCCCACCAACAACCTGGATATCAATACGATCCGCTGGCTTGAGAATGTGCTGAATGGGTATCAAAGCACGATGATCATCATTAGCCACGACCGACATTTTTTAAATCAAGTGTGCACGCATATGGCCGATCTTGATTTTCGTGAATTACGCGTCTATCCCGGCAATTATGATGACTATATGTTGGCCTCGACCCAGGCGCGCGAACGGGTTTCAAACGCAAACGCGAAAGCTAAAGAGCGCGTCAGTGAACTACAGGATTTCGTTCGTCGGTTTTCTGCTAATAAGTCTAAGGCGCGTCAGGCGACCTCGCGGTTAAAGCAAATTGATCGTATTAAGGCGGCTCAGGTTGAGGTCAAGCCTTCGTCGCGTCAAAATCCTTTCATTCGCTTTGAAGTCTTGAAAGTGATGCATCGACAAGCAGTTACGCTTGAGCATGTACAAAAGTCGTTTGAGTCGCTAGTGATCAAGTCTTTCTCGGCCATGGTCGAGGCCGGTGAAAAAATTGCGATCATTGGCGCCAATGGGGCGGGTAAAACGACCTTGCTACGCATGCTTGCCAATGACCTGGCCCCCGATCGTGGCTCTCTAAAATGGTCAGAGAGTACCGATGCGGGCTCTATGGCTCAAGATGTTTCAGATCAATTTTTGCAAAAAGACAGTAATCTCTTTGACTGGATGACATACCATCGCCAACCCACTGACGATGACCAACAGATTCGTTCAATTCTGGGCCGTTTGCTGTTTTCTGCAGACGACTTGCCGAAAGAGCCGCATGTCTTGTCGGGCGGTGAAAAAAACCGGATGTCCTTCGGTCGTTTGATGTTGCGACGCCATAACGTTTTGCTGATGGATGAGCCGACCAATCACTTAGACATGGAGTCGATTGAATCCTTGCAGTTAGCGCTGGATAAGTTTGCGGGCACCTTGTTTTTTGTTTCACACGATCGTGAGTTTGTGTCGACGCTTGCGACGCGTATTTGGGAAATTCAATCTGGTGGTACGGTGATTGATTACCGTGGTACTTATGAAGAGTATCTGGCTTCGCGTGGAATTGAAAACTAAGTGAGTCCAGCTCAATCATGATTGTCTTGGGTTTTGAGAGCTCTTGTGATGAGACGGGAGTGGCCCTAGTTTGCACGGAGCGAGGCTTGTTGGCGCATACGCTGCACTCGCAAGTTGCCATGCATGCGGCGTACGGTGGGGTTGTGCCTGAACTTGCTTCGCGCGATCACGTGCGTCGGGTCGTCCCGTTAACGCGACAGGTGCTGCATCAAGCCAATCTCACCTTGCAAGATATTGGCGCAATTGCTTACACCGCGGGTCCTGGTCTTGCCGGTGCGCTTTTGGTGGGCTCCAGTGTGGCGCAGTCCGTGGCTTGGTCTCTCGATTTACCTGCAATCGCCATTCACCATCTTGAAGGGCATCTCTTATCACCACGCATGGCAAGTCCCTGCCCAGAGTTTCCGTTCGTCGCCTTGTTGGTGTCTGGTGGGCACACACAATTACTGCGTGTGGATGAGGTTGGTCAGTACACGTTGTTAGGCGATACGCTCGACGATGCTGCGGGTGAGGCTTTTGATAAAACAGCAAAGTTACTGGGGCTGGGTTATCCGGGTGGGCCCGCTCTGGCTAAGCTCGCCGAGCAAGGCGATGCCAAGCGTATCCCTTTACCTCGTCCGATGTTGCACAGCCACACGCTGGATTTTAGTTTTAGTGGGCTCAAGACGGCCGTGTTGACTCGTTTAAAAGAGGCTGAGCTGCGGGGCTTGGTCGATGCCCAGTTACGCGCGGATTTGGCCGCAGCGACCGAACTTGCGATTGTTGAGGTCTTGGTCGCGAAGGCCGTTGTTGCGCTGGAGCACACCCAGTTGAAGCGGCTCGTGGTTGCAGGTGGGGTTGGTGCAAATCGCTTGTTGCGCCAATTGCTGGCGCAGCGGTTGGGAAAACGTCAGGCTGAGGTATTTTTTCCACCGCTTGAGTTGTGCACCGATAATGGCGCGATGATTGCCTTTGCAGCTTCACAGCGGATTCAACGAGGGTTGGTGAATTTAGGTGTTCAGACGCATGGCTTTGATGTGCGCCCCAGGTGGGACCTCGCGACGCTCTAAGTTTTTTTACCGATTCGGGGTTCTGTGCCCTTGAAGAGTCTTTCAATATTGGCACGATGTCGGTAAAGCAAGAGTAGGGCGAGCGTCACGAACACGCCGGTCAAAGGTAGCTGGCTGATCCAGAAGCGCTCATTGCCCAAGAGATAAAAGATGGGTGCACAAGCGGCGCTGATTAAGGCGGCCAGTGAAGAGTATTTAAAAAGTTTAGCAACCACAAACCAGGTGATGGCCACTCCCAGAGCCAACAGCGGCTGGATAGCCAGCATGACACCGAAAGCGGTTGCTACGCCTTTGCCGCCTTTGAAACGCAAAAATACCGGGTACAGGTGGCCGAGAAAGACCGCCAGCGCCACCCAGGCTTCTGTGTTGATCGAAACATTGAGTCGCTCGGCGGCCCAGACAGCGAACCAGCCTTTGGCTGCATCGCCCAACAAGGTGAGGCCAGCGGCCCACTTGTTGCCAGAGCGTAATACGTTTGTGGCCCCTGGGTTTCCCGACCCATAGGTGCGGGGATCTTGAAGCCCAAAAGCATGACTGATGACGACCGCAAACGAAATCGAGCCGATCAGATACGCCAGGGCGATCAGGCCTAAACTTGCGAACTCGAGTGAAGGTACGCCCATACGTGGCTTCCGGTCATCAGATAAGATGCTGCCGATTCTAACGTGTGGCTGTCTTTGGTGCTGATTTAAGAGTGAAAAATCATCGCTAGCGAGTACAATCATGGCTTGGATTAAAAGTATTATTTAGCCTTAACACATGCATATTCTGGTTTCAAACGACGATGGTTACACCGCTCCGGGTCTCGAGGCCTTGGTGGCATCATTGCGCAGCCTTGCCGAGGTCACCGTTGTTGCACCTGAGGTGAATCACAGCGGGGCCTCCAACTCCTTGACCTTGACTCGTCCCTTGGCGGTGCGTCACGCGGCGAACGGTTTCATTTATGTAAACGGAACACCTTCAGATTGTGTCCACGTTGCACTCACGGGTCTGCTGGATCGTCGGCCCGACTTGATCGTGTCTGGCATCAATAATGGCGCCAATATGGGCGAAGATACGCTGTATTCGGGTACGGTTGCAGCGGCCTCTGAGGGGTTCTTGTTTGGCATACCTGCCATGGCGTTTTCGCTTGTCTCACGAAGTTGGTCAAATCTAGACTCGGCTGTAGCACAGGCGCAGCGTCTGGTTGCACGCCAACTTGCGCAACCCGTGCAGGGGCCGACGTTACTGAATGTGAATTGCCCCGACTTGCCGCTTGCGCAAATTAAAGGGGTTTGCGCAACACGGCTCGGGTCGCGCCACCCCTCGCAACCGGTGGTGCGCTCAGCAACACCCTATGGCGAAACCGTTTATTGGATCGGGCCGTCTGGTGCTGCAAACGATGCCGGGGCCGGAACTGATTTTGATGCGGTTGCCAAGGGGTTTGTGTCGGTGACACCCTTGCGTCTTGATCTCACGCAGTATTCGCAATTAGAACAAATGTCTGATTGGCTAGGGCCTGTATGCGACTGAGGCCATCATCGCCGTTGTGTATGCCCGTAAAAGACAATCGGGCGGGTGTCGGGCGTGGTTTGCACGGCATCACAGCCTCTAACAGCAACACCCGTATTTCTGCCACCCGAATCCCTAATCGTGTGGCGACGGCGCCTTCGCTGAAGTCGTTTGGTCATGAAAATCTCGGTTTGAACTCTGATCGCATGCGGGCAACGATGGTTGAGCGTTTGCATGCACAAGGGATCACCAATGAGCAGGTGTTGGCAGCCATGCAAGTGATTCCGCGTCATCCTTTGTTGATGAGGCGTTGGCTAGCCGTG
>JBAXLV010000126.1:0-6646 GCA_037134635.1 Alcaligenaceae bacterium | reverse complement strand
GCCCGTGCGCCAACCCAGTTATTGGAGGAAAGCCTTTGATTCTACAATAAAAAACGGATGCTAGCCAAATGGCTGCACCCGTTTAAGCATAAAAGGGCCGCCCAAATGGGACGACCGAGGCAAAACTGGCTTACTTTTGACGCGAGAGCGCAGCCCCAACGTATTGATCGTACGAGGCTTCTGCCAGTCTGAACCAAGGCACCACCTGATCGCGGTACCCCATGTAGTTATCGTGAACCTCTTTAAACTGGGCACTTTTCGCTGAGTACTCGCCGTAAACCTTCAGGGAAACGTCCCAACATGCATCCATCACTGCACGCGGGAAAGCGCGCAGCAAGGTTCCCTGCGACAGCAAACGGCGCAGCGCTTGTGCATTCAGGTTGTCATAGCGTGCCTGCATCGTCGCCGTGCAGGCACGACTTGCCGCCTCAATAATGGACTGATAGCTCTTGGGGAGCTTGTCCCATTCACCATCGTTCACATAAAGGGAAACCTGCGCACCACCTTCCCACCAACCGGGGTAGTAGTAGTACTTGGCAACCTTAGCGAAACCCATTTTTTCGTCATCATAGGGGCCGACCCACTCTGCCGCATCGATCGTGCCTTTTTCGAGCGCCGGGTAAATATCACCGCCAGGCAATTGCTGAGGAATAGCGCCCAGACGAGTCATAATCTCTCCGGCAAAGCCAGCAATACGCATCTTCAGACCCTTGAGGTCTTCGACCGTTTTAATCTCTTTACGGTACCAGCCACCCATTTGGGTACCCGTATTACCCAGCGGCATATTGACGATATTGAAGTCTTTGTAGAGCGCACGGGTGAGCTTCATGCCGTCGCCTTCCCACATCCAGGCGTTTGTTTGACGTGAATTCAGGCCAAACGGTACGGCCGTATCAAACGAAAGCGCAGGATTTTTACCTACGTAGTAATAGCCACTCGAATGACCCATTTCAACCGTATTTTTTTGCACAGCATCTAGCACCTGCAGGGGCGGCACAATTTCGCCGGCTGCAAAGGTGCGCACCGAGAACTTGCCGCCAGAGCCTTCGGACACATACTTTGCAAAAAGTTCGGCGGTACCAAACAGCGTATCCAGGCTTTTTGGGAAACTTGATGCTAGGCGCCAGTTCAGTGTGGGCGCATCTTGCGCAAAAACGGGTGCTGCTACGACAGCACTGCCTGCTACAGCCCCTAGGCTGGCTTTCTTTAAAAACGAACGACGTTGCATTCGAAGTCTCCTGAAAATAATTTGAGCCGGTTTAGGTGCCCAGAATCGAGAATATTACACCGCGCAAGGCAAGTTCAGCCGCTTGACTCGCCTAGGTGTTTGCCCGTGTTTAGCCTCTGTTTGACTGCCTCTTAGGTGCCAGCAATAGCCATGTTTTCAATCAAAATCGACCCCGTCGTTTTGCTGCCTCGCGTAATCGTGTCGGCACCAACGGCCACAATTTGGGCAAACATATCTTTTAAGTTTCCTGCAATAGTGACCTCTTGGACCGCGTGTTGAATCTCTCCGTTCTTGACCCAATAACCAAATGCGCCGCGCGAATAATCCCCCGTCAGGTAGTTCACGCCCTGGCCAATCAGCTCGGTCACTAATAATCCTGTCCCCATTTTACGCAACATCGCAGGTAAGTCATCTTTGCGACGCGTCAAGCTTGAGCTGAGCTCTAAATTGTGCGAACCACCCGCATTTCCTGTGGTCGTCATGCCCAGCTTACGCGCCGTGTACGTTGACAGCAAATATCCTTGCAACACGCCATCACGCACCAGATCCCGGGCGTGCGTACGCACACCTTCTTCATCAAACGGTGAACTACCCATGGCGCCCTTAATGTGCGGGTCCTCGGTAATGGAAAGATGTTTAGGAAAAATTTCACGTCCAAGTGAATCAACTAAAAAACTGACCTTGCGATAAAGTGAGCCACCGCTCACCGCCTGAGTCAGGGCACCAATTAAACCGAGCGCCAAGGGCGCCTCGAACAAAACCGGAAAATGTCCCGTTGGAATTCGACGCGCCGACAAGCGCGAAAGCGCGCGCGCAGCTGCATAACGCCCAACCGCCGCAGGGTCAGCAAGGCGATTGGCACGCCGATCGCTGGTGTACCAATAATCACGTTGCATCGACTGACCTCGACCCGCAATCGGGGCCACCGACAGCCCATGCCGCGAGTAAGCATAACCATCTAAAAATCCACGGGTATTACCCAACACAAAGTGTCCCTCGTGGGTGTCAACACCTGCCCCCTCTGTATTCGTAATGCGTTTGTCGGCATCGAGCGCCGCGCGTTCGGCGACAATCGCCAGCTCTGTGGCCTGCGCCACGCTCACCGCCCACGGATGATGCAACTGAAGATTGTGTTGAACATTCTTGGCGAGCAACTCAGCTTCGGGCAAACCGGCCGACGGATCCTCTGCCGTATACCGGGCGATATGCCAAGCGGCCTCAACCGTTTGGCGCAACGCCGCTGGCGAAAAATCGGAAGTCGAGGCCGAACCCCGTCGCTGGCCTGCAAAAACCGTGATGTCCATTGAACGATCACGCGTTTGTTCAACCGTTTCGACCTGACCTTTACGAACCGAAACGGCCAGACCTTGGGCCTCAGAGATTTCTGCAGCGGCGTCGCTTGCACCTAAACTTTTGGCATGCTGAAGCGCTTGAGTCACTAAATCTTCGAAAATCGGACGATTTTCGGCAATTGGAAGAAAAGAAATTGAAGTAGCCATTAGGGGTCCATTCGTGTGAGGCTTTATGATAGCCGTATGATGACTGATTTACCTGAAACCCAAGACGACTCACCCGACTCTATTTATGACGGCCCAAGCAAATCGCACGTCAAGCGCGAGATGCTTGCCTTGGTCGACCTCGGCAAAGAGCTCGTCGAGCTCTCACCCGAACGGCTCAAGCAATTGCCCCTTTCTGAGCGACTGTACGAGGCGATCCGCTTAGCGCAACGCACGACAGCCCGCGAAGGCTTGAGGCGGCAAGTACACTTTGTTGGCAAACTCATGCGCGATGCGCCCGCCGATCAGATTCGAGCCCAGCTCGACACCTGGAAAAACGGCTCACGCGAGCAAACACAGGCGATGCATCGCCTCGAAGCCTTGCGTGACCGCTTGTTAAAAGACGATGCCGCATTCACCGTGCTGCTACAAAAATACCCTCAGGCGGATATTCAACATTTGCGCACATTGATACGCGAAGGGCGCAAAGAAGCCGCCGCAAATGACAATCTGCGTCCGGGGCAAGACCCCTTGCGCAAACACTACCGCGCTTTATTTCAGGCGCTTAAAACACTACAGGATCCAGACGCCGCACCATGACCGAAAACAAACTGCTTGAGTGCGTTGAGCACGAAACCGGCCCCAACCCTACCCACAGCGTGCTTTGGCTCCATGGGCTGGGCGCCGATGGCAACGACTTTGCACCCATCGTGCCTGAACTGAGGCTACCCAGGTCAAAAGTCGTGCGCTTTGTGTTTCCACACGCCACCATTCAGCCTGTCACCATCAATGGTGGCATGGCAATGCGCTCGTGGTACGACATTTTGACGCCACAGTTGGTCAAGCGTGAGGACGAAGCTGGCATTCGCATCTCTGAAAAAGCGATTCTTGCCTTGATCGCCCGCGAAAATGCGCGTGGTGTACCCAGCACGAACATCGTGTTGGCCGGCTTTTCGCAAGGCTGCGCTATGACCTTACATACCGGCATTAGCGCAGGTTTTAAGCTGGCAGGCTTAATGGGGCTCTCTGGCTATTTGCCTTTAAGTGACTTGGCTCAAACCGAGCATCATGCCGCCAACCTCGATACACCAATTTTTTTAGCGCACGGCACCTACGATCCAGTCGTTGCACCCGAACGCGCTGAAGCTTCACGCGTCAAGCTGGAAGCACTTGGTTACAAAGTACAGTGGCATACCTATCCAATGCCACACTCAGTTTGCCCAGAAGAAATTGCCGATATTTCGCGTTTTTTGCAAAGCGTCCTAGTGTAATTTTATTTTTATTTTTTATTTTTATAGCCTCACTTATGACCTCAGCTTCAACGCCCGTGCGCACACGTTTTGCACCTTCGCCCACCGGTTTTCTTCACTTGGGCGGCGCACGCACCGCATTATTTTCATGGGCCTTCGCGCGTCATTTTGGTGGCACTTTTATTTTGCGCATCGAGGATACCGACCTTGAACGCTCAACCCCCGAGGCTGTGCAAGCGATCTTAGATGGCATGTCCTGGTTAGGACTGACGCCCGACGAGGGCCCCTTCTATCAAATGCAACACATGGACCGCTACCGTGCCGTTGTGGCAAGCATGTTGGCTGCAGGCACCGCCTATCATTGCTACAGTTCAAACGAAGAAGTCGAAGCCATGCGCGAACGCGCGCGCGCAAAAGGTCTCAAGCCTCGGTACGACGGCACTTGGCGCCCCGAGCCCGGCAAAATCTTGCCCACTATTCCTACAGACCGTAAACCCGTTGTGCGCTTCAAGAGCCCGCAAGACGGCGCAACCTCCTGGGTCGACCTTGTCAAAGGCCCCATCAGTTTTGAAAACACAGAGCTTGACGATTTAGTCATTGCACGACCAGATGGCACACCCACCTATAACTTTTGCGTGGTTGTCGACGATTGGGATATGCGCATTACCCACGTGTTGCGCGGCGATGATCACGTCAACAACACCCCCAGACAAATCACAATTCTGCGCGCGCTAGGCGCCCCCGTACCCGAGTACGGCCACGTTCCAATGATCCTGGGTCCCGACGGCGAAAAACTATCAAAGCGCCACGGCGCAGTCAGCGTCATGGAGTACGACCGCGACGGCTACCTACCCGAAGCGATGATCAATTATCTAGCGCGCTTAGGCTGGAGCCACGGCAACGACGAACTGTTTTCACGCCCGCAACTCGTCGAATGGTTCGATCCACAACACCTGTCAAAATCAGCCGCGCAGTGGGACCCAAAAAAACTCAATTGGGTCAACGCCCATTACATTAAACAAAGCGATGACGCCACCCTTGCGCGCTCCGTTGCACCCCGCATCACCGCACGCGGTGGCAACCCCAACCAAGTTGATTTATCGGCCGTCGTCAAACTCTTAAAAGACCGCGCCGAAACCCTAGAGCAACTCGCAGACGGCGCCATGCTCTTTTGCGGCCCGTTCACCCCAGCCGCAGACGAACTCATCGCTCAACACCTCACCGAGCCCGCCAAGAACGCCCTACGAGACTTCGCCACCCAAGCCGCCCAAACCCCCTGGACCCGCGAAGCCCTAGGCGCCCTGATCAAAACAGTGCTCGCCACACACACCCTAAAAATGCCACAACTCGCCATCCCGTTACGCGTAGTAGTCGCCGGCACAGCCCAAACCCCAGCCGTAGACGCCGTTTTAGAAATACTAGGAAAAGAAACAGTGTTAGGCCGACTAGCCAACATCTGACCGCATTGCATCACCCCAGCACTGACTCAGCCCCAAAGCTGCGTATTTTGCTCAGCCAAAATACCAGCGCCGGGGATGAGACAGTGCGTGCGAAATAAAAGGACAATGCGGCAGAGTAAAACCTACATCAACCGAAAGCCAGCAGGCACCTTCTGCGCCACCTCAGACCGACTATTCGCCCGATCCTCACGATAAGTCAGCCGCGCAGCATCATTGCGCTCGATGATGTAAGTATTCGTGTAGACCGGATCCCGATAGTCAACTAACTCACCATTAGAACGACTCACCCGAGCAACCAGCTTACCTTCAGGCGCATCCCAGCAACCCGTCTCGCGCAACTCAGAACGAATGTTGCGCCCCTGCTTAACCCGCGTCTGCTGACGCATTTTGCCATCCGCTGATAGCGTGAGCAGCGTCTGAATTTCACCCGCCACCCCATTTTGCTTACGCACCACATACCAGTTGCCAATCAACGGATGCTGAACAGGTGGCACCACACAGACCGGCTCAATGAGGCCATCAGGCGCCAAAATCAATGCCGCGTCCGGAGGACGAGGAATCCCGCAGGCCGAGAGAAGACCAACACACCCCAATACCAACCACCTGCAAACGCCCCGTTCAAACATTGCCGCCCCAACTATGTTGTCGTCACAAGATTGAAATAAATTATCAATCTAAAAATTTTGCCAGCCTCACCGACCCGATCCCATCGACGTTAAAAACCGATTTAAAGGCGATGCCCACATATTGCAGCAAAACCAATCGGCCATCATCCCACTGACACCTAAATTTCGATCGAAAGGAGCCTATTTTTGCTTTTTCACCACACTTTTTTTGTAAAGAAAAAAACAAAGCTATCACTCTTGTGTTTGGCTAAGACCCAATTTCTGCAAAGATATCCAACGAAGTACTCACTACGCCAAATACCGAATCATAATTTTTTAAACAATTTCAAGGGTTAACACTCGAAATTAAATTTAAATAATGACTATTGCGCAGATCGACTTCAGCCACTAGAATTAGTGCAGTTCAAAAATAAAAACACCACATGTAGTGTTAATCTTCGCCTCCGCCCAGTGTCATGCAAATGAAATCAAGGCGATTTTGTAAGATTAGATAAACGGTGTTGCGTCAGTAAAAGTCTTACAAATGCTTTACCCGCAAGACCCAGTACAGAACACCAGATTGACCTCATCTTTACAGTATTTTTAG
>JBAXLV010000125.1:0-6647 GCA_037134635.1 Alcaligenaceae bacterium | reverse complement strand
TCGATACGGGTAATGACACCTTTGTAGATGTTGCCTTTACGTTGTTCACGGCCGGCGATTTCAATGTCAAGGTCGATGAGCTTTTGCCCGTCGACGATGGCAACCCTAAGTTCTTCAGGGTGTGTTGCATTAAATAACATGCGCTTCATGGGATGTTTCTCCATTTGAATGGCGCGTCGGAAATCGACGCGCAGCCACGCGTTGCTGGCTGCGAAACACAGAAGTTGGCAAGAATAATCTCACGCCTATTAGGGGCGTGTGAAGAAAAGGTCTTTAGACCGGCATGGCGCGCCAATCGGCGCGAGGTTCGTTCAGCAAAAAGGTCAGAGTCACGGTTGTGGTTGACTAAAAAAGGTGCTGAGAACATCAGGCGCGACAGTGTCAGGCGCCTGCTGCAGGGATACGACGGTTTCTTGCATGTGCTTCAGTATCGCGCGCGACACGAGGGGCACACATTTATAAGCGCGGGCGTAACGTTAAAACGTCGCAACGGCGTGCTTGAAATGCATCCCGGTCTAGCCGGCGACCAGCAACCCACAAGCGATCAGAAAGCAAGCGGTACAATGAAGTCCGCGATCCAGACGGAGACGCGACAACTTAATGCATCTCGACGCCAGAGGGCTTTCTAAACCCCTTTAAGGCTTCGCGGATTATATGCCGCTTTTAGCCATGCGCAAAGAATTCTCAGTTTCTACACCGATTTCTACCCCAAAACCCGCGGCGAGCTTGGCCCCGGCCGTTCGGATGGTTGAAGTCACCGATGAGCACGACGGCCAGCGCCTGGATAATTTCTTGATGCGTTTGTGCAAAGGTGTGCCCAAAAGCCATATTTATAAAGCGGTACGGGGGGGTGAAGTCCGAATTAATAAGGGCCGCGCAACACCCGAGACCCGTATTAATACAGGTGACATCGTTCGGGTTCCCCCAATGCGCTTGCCTGCGCCTGAGCAAAGGCGGATCGTGCCAGGGCTTGAGTTTCCGATTGTTTTTGAAGATGAAAGCCTACTGGTCATTGATAAACCAGCCGGCACGGCGGTCCATGGTGGTAGTGGGGTTTCTTTTGGTGTCATTGAAGCGCTTCGGGCAGCCCGCCCCGAGGCGAGGTTTTTAGAACTGGCCCATCGTCTTGATCGTGACACCTCTGGCTTATTGCTAATCGCCAAAAAAAGAAATGTTTTATTAGCCTTGCACGAAATGTTTCGGACGGGCGGCGGAAGTAAGCATTATTTAGCTCTGGTTGAGGGTGACTGGGTCAATGCCCGACAGCATATTCGTCTGCCGCTGACTAAATGGACAACCCAAACGGGCGAGCGGCGCGTCAAGGTTCAAACCGAGGGGCAAGTCGCCCATACGATCGTCTCTGCGCTTAAACGGTTTAAGGGTTTTAGTTTGGTTGACGCCGAATTACGTACGGGTCGTACGCATCAAATCAGAGTGCATCTTGCCTCGAGTGGCTTTCCAATCGTTGGCGACGATAAGTACGGCCGCGATGAGAGCCACGCTGAGTTTGGCAAAATGGGTTTTACGCGCATGTTTTTGCATGCTCATCGCTTCAACATGCCGCATCCGCTCACTCAAGAGCCCTTAGCGCTTGTCGCGCCCTTGCCCCCTGCATGTGAGAAACTCCTGCAACAACTACAACCCTTGCAAGTGGTATGAAACAATATTCTGTGATTGTCTTTGATTGGGATGGCACCTTGATGGATTCCACCCACGGCATTGTGCAGGCCATTCAAGGTGCTTGCCGCGATCTTGAACTGAAAGTCCCAAGCGCGGCCCAGGCAGCCTGGGTCATCGGTCTGTCCCTTGAGCCGGCGTTGCGCCACGCGGTGCCTGAGCTGACCAAATCCTTAGAGCCCCTTTTTTTAGAGCGCTATCGCCATCATTACCTGGGTCGAGATCAAACACTCAAATTGTTTGATGGCATCCCTGAGTTGTTGGCCGACTTAAAAGCCTCAGGCGCCACGCTTGCTGTCGCAACCGGGAAAAGTCGCGTTGGCCTGAATCGCGCGCTGACCTCGACCGCCTTGCACAGCACCTTTCAAGCCAGTCGGACGGCAGACGAAACCTTTGGTAAACCACATCCGGGGATGTTGCTTGAGTTGATGGATGAATTGATGGTTGAGCCTGCGCAAGTTGTGATGGTTGGCGATACTTCGCACGATTTACAAATGGCCGCTAACGCTGGGGTGCATGGACTTGGGGTGGCCTACGGCGGCGCGCATCCAGCGGATGAATTGCGGGCGTCTCCAAACCAAGGCGTAGTCGAGCACGTGGCAGCTTTACGCACATGGTTGTTTGACCGCTTGGCTTAATTGCAGGCGCTTGGTTGGTCGCCTTTGTCCCCAAGCGCAGCAATATAAGCATTGGCAATCCCTCTTGGGTTGGTTATGCTCAAGCCATCTTTGATTTGACCTTCTTAAACCTCTGAAGTTGAGTGTCCCATGCCAGATTATCGTGCCCCTCGTATTCGCAGCGCTGAAATCACACCAGAAGAAATCTGGCAAAGTCGTCGTCATTGGATGAAGGCGGCTGGTGCCTCCGTCTTAACAGGAGCGGCGGGTGTTTTTCCATCAATCGGCGGGGCGACCACGTTGGCCAGTCTGGATGCGACCACTTCAAAACGATTTATCACCATGGAGCCGCGCACGCCTGAAAAAGACGCGGCTTCATACAATAATTTTTACGAGTTTGGAATGGATAAAGGCGACCCAGTTAAATACGCCCACACCCTGCAAACGAGCCCTTGGAAAGTCCGAATCGAAGGCGAAGTTGTTACCCCGAAAACGTTTGATATTGACGATATTCGCAAACTCGCACCGCTCGAAGAGCGCACGTATCGCATGCGGTGCGTTGAGGGTTGGTCAATGGTGATTCCCTGGATTGGTTATTCTCTGTCGACTCTTTTAAGCCAAGTGCAGCCAACGGGAAATGCAAAATACGTTGAATTCATTACCGACGTGCAACCAAAAAATATGCCGGGGTTGAGCTCTCGTTCGATTCAGTGGCCTTACAACGAAGGTTTGCGCCTTGATGAAGCGATGCATCCTTTGACGCTGTTGGTCTTAGGGATGTACGGCAAAGTGTTGCCCAATCAGAACGGCGCCCCGGTGCGTCTGATTGTTCCCTGGAAATACGGTTTTAAATCGGCCAAGTCAATCGTGACGATTCGTCTGACAGAAAAGCAACCAACGAGTAGCTGGATGAAGGCGATTCCAAGTGAGTACGGGTTTTATTCCAATGTGAATCCCGAGGTCGCTCACCCGCGTTGGAGTCAAGCGACCGAGCGACGAATTGGTGAAGATGGTGTATTTGCGCCCAAGCGTAAAACACTGATGTTTAATGGCTACGGCAATGAGGTTGCCTCGCTGTATACCGGCATGGATTTGCGTAAAAACTATTGAAGTCAATAAGCGTGCGCCTGAAAACGTTGCCGGCCCGTACGTTTGATCGTGCAAAAGTTTTGCTTTTCTGCATTGGCTTGTATCCACTGGCGCGGTGGTTTTGGCTAGGGTGGCATCACGAACTGACTGCGAATCCGGTTGAATTTTTATCTCGTTCGTCCGGTACCTGGACCTTAGTGTGCTTGCTCGTGACGCTTTCGGTGTCGCCGCTGCGCGAGTGGTTGCATCAGCCGGCCTTGTTGCGCTGGCGCAGAATGTGTGGGCTTTTTACGTTCTTCTATGCAACATTGCACGCGTTGTCCTGGGCTTGGTGGGATCAGGGCTTTGAATGGCTCGCCATGCTAAGTGATGTGTGGCAGCGACCCTTCATCATGGTCGGGATGGCTGCTTTTTTGACCATGTCATTATTGGCGATCACTTCAACCCACGGTTGGATGCGCAGGCTTGGCCCACAGTGGCAGCAATTGCATCGTTTGATCTATGCGATCGCGTTGCTTGGGCTGCTGCATTACTACTGGCATAAATCCGGCAAGAATGACTTTTTTACCGTTGCGGTTTATGCGGCGGTGATGGGCGTGTTATTGGGCTGGCGTGTGATTCGCTATAAAAAACGGCGGTCCTCAATACGCCCGTTGGCTTAAAGCCCTGAGCCCTTGGTTGGCAGGGCGCGTAACCTTGCAGCAGTTTGTGCGTCGGGCCTGCCATTCACCAGTTCAGGTCGGTAGTGCATCTGAAACGCTGCAAGTGTGTTGAGCGTATTGGCGTCAAAGTAATTAGTCTCTGGCGTGCCATAGCCCACTCGTTTTAATTGTTTCTGAAACCAGCCTGCATCAGGTGGGCCGTAGTGTACGTACTCGGCCTGATATTTTGCAGCCGCCGCTTCGTCATACCAGCGACCCACCCCGGCTTGTGCAAGTTTTTTCCAGGGGAATGCGGGCCCCGGATCTTGCTTGCGCAAGGGGGCGACATCACTGTGCCCAACGACGTTTTCAGGCGAGACGCCATGACGTTTGGCAACTTCGAGCGTGAGTGCGATGACTGCGTCGATTTGGGCGGGTGGGTAGGCAGGACCGATATCGCCAGAGCTGTTGCGCGTCCAGCCGGGGTGCACAATTTCAATACCGATTGAGCGCGGATTAATATCGGTTTTGCCGTACCAGCTACTGTCGCCGGCGTGCCAGGCATTCAGATTTTCTTCGACAAGCTTATAAACCACAGGCTTACTGTCGTCTGACACGACGTAGTGTGAACTGACATCTCGATTCGTCAGGGTTAGTAAGGCACTTTGTTTGCTTGAGGCGGTGTAGTGCAGCACGATAATATCAATGCGACTATTTTTGCCAGTTGCTTTGAGCGAATCGTCAACGAGATACGGCCCACTTGTGCGCTGCGAGGCGCATCCCGCCAAAATGAGTAGGCTTAATACAAGAGCGAGTCGGGTGTAGGGGCGCAAAAAAAATTGAGTCATGTTCTTAGTGCTTGAGTGAAGGGGCTTGAAACAAAAAGAGTGTGGGGTGCTTGTCGAGTTCTGGTTTGGGCTGCGACTTCCATTGCGTAACCGTAAGCGTGCGTACCCATTCATCTGCGGTGGTTAATGAGCGCGCCACGCATAGCCGAGTATTGCCCTTGAGATGCTCGAGCAAACTGCTGAACATGGCCTGATTGCGATAAGGTGTTTCGATCAGCAATTGAGTTTGTGACTGTTTGCTAGAGGCTTGCTCCCACACTTTGAGTTGACGGCCGCGATCGGTTTGATCAACCGGTGCATAGCCATGAAACACAAAACGTTGTCCATCGAGCCCGCTCGCCATGAGCCCGAGCAAAATCGAGGAAGGTCCGACCCACGGTTTGACGGTGGCACCCCAGTTGTGCGCGAGGGTGACGGCGCGTGCGCCCGGGTCTGCAACGGCAGGGCAGCCCGCCTCAGAAACCAAACCAATATCTTGACCCACGCGCAGCGGTTCAAGCCAGCGTTTTAACTGCGCCTCGTCAATGCGTGGGTTGAGCTCGTGAATGGTGATTTCTTGCAAGGGGTGGCTGAGCTTGACGAGCTTTAAAAAAGCCCGAGCGGTTTTGGCATTTTCAGCGATATAACAGCTCAGTAAGCCCGCCTGTGTCTGCGCTGCATCTGGCAGCCATTGCCCGATTGGCGCGGGTCCTAACCCCACGGGCATGAGGTGTAGGGTGCCAATTGCTGAGCTTGAGGGAGAGGCTGTCGTCATGTGGGCTTGATGAATAAAGGAGTCATGGAGTAGCGGAGTCGTTTGGGCGATTAGAGTACTGCCTGAGTGGCGTGGTCGAGCGGATCAAGTCCAACTGCAACCAGCATGCGGGTGAGTGCGATGAGCGGCAAACCGATGATCGAGGTGGGGTCACTGCTATCCATGCTTTGCATCAGGGCAATGCCCAGACATTCGGCTTTCGCGCTGCCCGCCGTGTCAAAAGGCTGGTCGATGGCAATGTAGCGCTCGATTGCGGTATCAGACAGCGTTCTAAATACACAGTGTGTGGGTACGACGACGCTTTGTACTTGCGCGCCCCACACCACAGACATCGCGCTATAAAAGGTCACGGTTTGCCCAGATAGCTGACGTAATTGCGCTTTTGCAGCTACGGCACTACCTGGTTTTCCTAGCGGCAGACCGTGTAAAGAGGCCACTTGATCGGCGCCGATCACGACGGATCCGGAGTTTGTTTTTGCTACGCGTTGTGCCTTGGCGATCGCCAAGCGCAACGCGAGCTGCTCGGGTTGCTCTTGCGCCAAAGGGGTTTCATCCAGATCTGGCACGATGACAGAAAAAGGAATTTTTAGCCTGGAGAGTAATTCTTGGCGATATTTAGAGCTTGAGGCAAGGATCAAAGAGGGGTGCACGGCGTTGGTCGATCTTGGCAAGGATATTGACGTTACTAGTGTAAACACGCTATTATCTCTTGCTTTGCTGCTTTTATTGCGGCGACCTTGGTGTGTGTTGGTAAAAACGTAGTCCTCGCAACGCAGCGCTCGCGTGGCGCCCAGGCAAAGATGCAGGCTCCACAGTTCGCCACGAAGTCGCACTGATGTCATCACGCTGTGCTGTAATACCCGTTTATCAGACAAGGCAGGCAAGGACCAGACGATGTCGAAAGATGTTAGCCCAAGCTTCAGACTAGGGGTGCCGCCGATAGTAGATGTGTTTGAGTTTGCGCGGCGCGGTCAAGTGATTCAGGGCGTCTTTGGAGTGAATCGCTTAGAGCGGTTGCTTG
>JBAXLV010000124.1:0-6755 GCA_037134635.1 Alcaligenaceae bacterium | reverse complement strand
GCGAATGAATTTGCAGCGCTTCTAAAAAGCGCGACACCATGTTGTAGGCACCGACAGTTGCCGTGAGTTCGACCAACAAACGCTCTGTCAGAACTGCTTTGACAGCTGCAAATACCTCAGGCGAGACATGAATCTCTTTTGTCATGGCATCGGTATAAGCTAAAACAGCCCGCTGGGTCGCATCATAGTTTTTCGATTGCTGCCAATTATCCAAGTCATCGAGCTGTGTTTGCGTGATGCCCTCGCGCAAAGCAATCGGAGCGTGCTGTTCAGCCTCGTAAGGGGCGCCATTCAGCACTGCGATACGCATAATGACTAGTTCACGCAAACCACCGGGCAAGGTGCTTTGTTGACGAATCGCAGTCAGATAGTTCAGCCAGCCGCTCGCAATCGGTGGACTGTGCAACAGCATTTGATACAAGTGCAGCACAGCGCCACGTTCGGCAACAATTCGGTCAACCAAGGGTTTAGCCTCGGAATTATTCAAATCTGCGTACGCAATACGTGCCATGGTCGAGCCTCTTCGTTGTCGATAAAGTTGTTTTAAATGTAAAGCAGCAATACTGAATCGCTAGGTTTTATTTTCTTTTTTAGCAAACCAGCCTTCGATTTGAACGAAAAAGATCGGAACTAAGGCGACTGCCAAACAAGTCGAGGCAATCATGCCACTAAACACCGTGACCCCGATCGATACCCGCGCGGCCGCGCCCGCCCCTGAAGCCGTCAGCAAAGGCACCACGCCCAGGATAAATGCAATCGAAGTCATCACAATCGGTCTAAACCGCTCGTGCGAGGCCCTCAGTGCTGCATCGACCAGACTTAAGCCTTCGCGCTTACCTTCTAGTGCGACTTCAACAATCAAAATGGCATTCTTTGAAGCCAAGGCAATCATCAACACTAAACCAATCTGCACATAGATATTGTTGGCAAGGCCTGTAAAAAACAAAGCAATCACGGTGCCCACCAAAGCCAGCGGCACAGCCAGAATCACTGGGATGGGTGCGACCCACGACTCGTACTGGGCGGCTAACACCAGGTATACCAACAAAATCGACAAGGCAAACACGAGTACAACCGTGCTACCTACGAGTTTTTCTTGATAGGACATGGCCGTCCATTCATAGGTCACTGAATCTGGGAGATTTGTTTTAGCCAGCTTTTCGAGCGCATCAATCACCTGACCAGAACTATACGTGCCAGCACCCGCGCCAAGAATCGCCGCCGTGGGGTAGAGATTGTATTGCGAGGCGATCGCAGGCCCAGTGCTTTCGACAATATCAATAAACGAACCGAGCGGAACCATTTCACGTGCCTTGTTCTTCACGTACAAGCGACTGATTTGATCAGGTGTCATCCGGTTTTTACCATCAGCCTGCAAGAAAACTTGATACGTTTGGCCGTATTTAAAAAACTGATTGACGTAAGATGAGCCCAACGAATTTTGTAAAACATCGTACGCATCACCAATCGAGACCCCTAAGGTTTCGGCACGCGCACTATTAAAACTGAGGGTTAGCTGCGGAACATTATTTCTGAACGGGGTAAAAATGGCAGCGATTTCCGGTAGCTTGCGCGCCTCAGTTAAAAAGTTTTCAGTCGCATCTTCTAGCTTTTTGAAGTTATTACTGCCGTCGGTTAACATCAACTGCATTTGAAAACCGCCTGACAAACCCAAGCCTGGAATCGCCGGGGGCAATAACACTTGCGCTTTAACCTCTTGAATCGCGTGCAGCGCGGTGGTTAATCCTACATAAATGCTTTTGAGGTCTTGCCCTTTACCGCGCGCCTCCCAAGGCTTCAAAATGACATACATGACACCTGTGTTCGATTGGGACGCATTGTTATTGAGCGCATTCACCCCACCAATCGAGACGATGCGATCGACGCCCGGCACTTTTTCGAGCGCACTTACGACTTGTTGCATACCCAACTGCGTACGCTCAAGCGAAGAGGCGTCTGGCAGTTGTGTGGACACGACTAAATAGCCCTGATCTTCATTGGGGATAAAACCCGTTGGCAGTTTGATTAACCCAACAATTGCACCCAGGATCAGTAAACCGCCCACGACAGAAGCGGTTTTACGATTATTCATCAGCACTTGCAAAAGGCCTGCATACGAATTTGAAATTTTTTCAAAATAGCGGTCAAAGCCTGCGTAGAACCAGTTCTTTTTCTCATTCTCGGGTTTGATCCGAATAAATTGTGCCGCCTGCGTGGGCTTGAGCGTGACGGCGTTGATACCACTGATCAGTGCGGTGGCTGCGATCACCAGTGCGAACTGCCGATACATTTGACCCGTGATACCCGCAATGAATGAAGCTGGCAAAAACACCGCCATTAACACCAGCGTAATACCGATAATTGGGCCCATCAATTCGGTCATCGCGCTGATCGCGCCTTCGCGCGGCGTTTGGCCATGCTCAACTTTTTTCGCAACGCCCTCTACCACCACAATTGCGTCATCCACCACAATGCCGATACACAAAACAATGGCGAACAGCGTCAACAAATTGATTGAAAAACCCATACCCGCCATACAAGCAAACGCGCCAATCAGCGTCACCGGAACCGTAGTCGCTGGTACCAACGTCGCGCGCCAGTCTTGCAAAAACAGCATGATCACCAGCAGCACCAAGATCCCTGCCTCAAACAAGGTGTGGTAAACCTCGTTGATCGATGCCGTCACAAACATGGTGGTATCAAACGGGATTTCCCATTTGATTTCTTTTGGAAAATTCTTTGAGATTTTGACCATCTCTGCATGGACGGCCTTCGCCGTTGCGATGGCGTTCGCCGACGGCAACTGATAAATCGCAATCCCGCCGGCCGGACGATCGTCTAAGCGAAAGAACTGACTATAGTTCTGGCTACCCATTTCAATGCGCGCGACATCCCGCAGGCGTGTCATCTCACCCTGCTCGTCGATCTTGATCAAGATCTGGCCGAACTGTTCGGGCGTATCGAGCGCACTGCTTACGTTCAACGTCAGTTGAAAGTCCTGGCCGTTGGGTACCGGCGGTGCACCGAGTTGCCCAGCCGCCAACATCACGTTCTGTCGACTAATCGCAGCGCTAATATCAGAGGGAGTCAGGCTACGCATATTTAATTGAGCCGGATCCAACCAGATACGCATACTATAGTTGCCGACACCAAACACATTCGCAGCGGCCACACCCGGCAGACGGGCCAACCGATTCTGCATCTGCAAATTCGCAAAGTTGCTGAGAAACAATGCATCGTGCTCAGGATTGCTAGAGGTGAGCGTCACAAACTGCAAAATAGCGGTCGACTGCACCTTGGTCGTCACGCCTTGGCGTTGCACGGCCTGGGGTAACGAAGGCAGTGCGATTGCAACGCGGTTTTGCACGTTCACTTGTGCAATATTAGGGTCGGTCCCAACTTCAAAGGTTACTGTCAGCGTATAGCGACCATCGTTGGTCGAGTCAGACTCCATGTACAGCATGTTTTGCACGCCGTTGACCTGGGTCTCAATGTTGCTAGCAACCAGTTGCTGCACCAAGGCCGCGCTGGCTCCTGGCCAATTGGTGGTCACCTGCACTGTAGGTGGCGTCATCGGCGGGTATTGCGCAATTGGCAAACCAAAAATAGAAACCGCACCAATGAGCATCGTGATCAAAGCAATCACGTTACCCAGCACAGGGCGTTCGATAAAGTATTTTGAAAGCATGGTGTGTCCTGTTGCCTGACTGTTTTATCGTGCAGGTAAAGGCGCGACCGTTGCTGTTTCGGGATTGACGGTCTGACCACTGCTCACATTGATAAAACCATTGAGCACAAAGGTTTCAGAATCCTTCAAGCCCTGAATAATTTCAACCAATGAATCGAATCGCTGACCCATCTTGATCGCGCGACGTTCGACTTTTTTGTTTTCATCCATCACAAAAATGTAGTCACCCTGCTGATCTGTCTGCACCGCGCGCCCTGGAATCAAAACGGCCTGACGCTTCTCTCCGTATTCAGCCAATACTTTGCCGTACAGACCAGGTAGCAGTTCGAGCTTGTCGTTGGGGATTTCAGCTCGCAACTGCAACGAACCTGTGCTGGTGCTGAGCAAGTTAGCGGCGAAGTCTAGCGTACCTTTGTGGGGGTAGCCCTTCTCGCCTTGCAGCTGTACATAAACCGGCAAAGTATTCACGAGTGACTTCCGATTTTCTTCGTTCACGTAACGCTTTTGGTATTTCAGCAAATCACGCTCGTTGATATAAAAGTAAACATAGATCGGATTAATTTTTTGAATCGTCGCTAGCTTGACGCCAGAGGGACTACTGCCCAAATAATTACCAACATCAATCAAATGGCGACCCATTAATCCATCAAAAGGTGCCTTCACTTCGGTGTAAGTTAAATTCAATTGCGCAAGTTTCAAGTTCGCCTCGGACTGCAGAAACGCCGACAAGGCTTTATCAACCGAGGCTTGCGAGGTTGCGTTATCTTTTAACAACGCGCGCTGACGCGCCAATTCAATTTTGGCTTCGTTATAAATCGCCTGCGTTAAATTGACTTGTTGAATGTATTGATCTTGCTCGATCACAAACAGCAATTGATCTTTTTTAACGAACGCACCATCTTCAAAAGCAATTTTGCTTAAGTAACCGGGGACGCGTGCCTCAAGATTGACAGTCAGCAATGGCGAAATCACACCATCAAAGATCTCATAGTTTCTTACTTCTTGAGATACGGGTTTGGCAACCGTGACTTTCACCGGAGCCGCCGCCGCGACCGGTTTTTTTTCACAACCGGACAAGGCGACACTCGTTAAGAGTACAAAGGTAATCGCAGCAGTTCGCATGAGCGGCGTGTGCATGAAGGGGCTCATTGAATGGTCTCGCTAGACTGAACTAAACGTGGATCGGGTTGATGACTGAGGGCGTTACCCCAATCAGTACGTTGCTTCATCTCGGCTACCATGGCATCCGGTAATGACGGTGTCAGCAAGTCGCCAGACCATCCACCACCCAAAGATTTAAATGCGGAGACGTAACCGAGTAGATTATTGGTTGCAGTTTGTACCAACGAGCTCTGCACAAGCAACAACTGCTGCTGCGCAATGATGACCGTGTTGTAATCAACCTGACCTGCCTTATAACGATCGAGCGCCAGTTTTGCGGCCTGCTCAGCCGCGATGACTGATTTCTTCAGATCTTCAGCTGCGCTGCGCGTCGTTGAAATCGTCACCAACGAGTCTTGCACTTCTTTTTGGGCTTGCAACACAAGGTTTTGATAGGTCAAGACGCTTTGTTGAAAAACAGCGTCTTGCACTCTGATCTGATCAGTGATGGCACCCCGATAAAATAACGGAAACATAAAACTGCCGGCGATCGACGTATTGCGGTTATCCCAAGAAAACAAGCTTGACTGCGTTGTGTTGTTCGTCGTGACACTTTGAAAACCGAAAAAACCACTTAAGGTAAAACTTGGATACAAGGCTGCAGCATTTACACCTATCAAGGCCGACTGCGCCGCCGCCGCGTATTCGGCTTGCAATACATCGGGGCGTCTTCTGAGTAAATCTTTAGGGATGCCCACTTGCAATGCAGCGGGGGCTGCCAGCGCGCCTTTCGTGCCACCGAAGTTTTGTTCGTAATAGTCGGGCGACTCGCCTAACAAGATACTCATGGCGTATTGATACATCTTTAAGGATGCAATCAAACCAGGGATCTGAGATTTTGTTTGCTCGTATTGCGATTCAGCCTGACTTAAATCCAGTAACGACGTCGAACCATTTTTATAGCGCGAACCCGCAATACGCAAACTCTCAGCCTGAAGTGCTAAATTTGTTTTTGCCACCTCGATCAAGTTTTCGTAATTGCGGATATTGATATAGGTGTTGGCAACATCCGAGGCCAGTGACACATCGGCAGAATAAAAAGCCGCTGCAACTGAAATATAAGAGCCCAAACTACTTTCAATGCCACGACGATACTTACCCCAGAAGTCGATTTCCCAATTTGCTTGAATCAATAAGTTACGCGTATTCGAAATCGACGAGGTATTGAGATATTGCGTCAACGCGTTGGGCTGATCATTGCGCGCCCCGGTTCCACTTAGGGCCACGGTTGGTAACAGAGTCGCCTCAGTCACGCCGAACTGCGAACGCGCCTGCGCAACACGCACGGCCGCTCGCTGAAGGGTCAGATTGTCGCTGGCCGCCCTCGCAAGCAAGCGATTTAGCGTGGGGTCTTTAAAACTTGCCCACCAGGCCACCGGATTGATGCGCTGCGTACTATTCGCATCGAGCGCCTCAGTAAACTCGGTTTGCTTAGGTTGGCTGAATTGATCTTGAATTTTGGTAGCCGGCCGCACATAATCCGGACCAACCATACAGCCTGACAGCGCAAGGCATGCGCCAACCATCAAACTAGTGAATGAAAATCGATTCATAACAAAACCGATAAAAAAATAGCAAGCGAGGATAGTAAAACAAAATGCGCTTTTAAAAAGTGTTTCTTCAGCTCAATCAACTTGAGCCCCCGAAATACGCACGATTTCAGCCCATTTTTTTATATCGGCTTGATGAATTTTTTCAAAAGAAGCAGGGCTCGGATCTTGAGCGGGCGTAATCCCCTGCGTCTCGGTTAACCACTTCTGAAATTCAGCCGTTGTAATCACTTGAGTCACTGCCGCGCTCATTTTGGCAACAATCGCGGTGGGTAACTTGGCCGGCCCAAGCAAACCATACCAAGTGCTACTTTCAAAACCCGGCAGATCACAAGCTTGAGCCATGGGTGGCACAT